>JBLIKG010000020.1:0-17627 GCA_047636255.1 Roseivirga sp.
CTGGAAATACTTGGACAGAAATAGTAGATTAAAGCATGAAGACAATCAAAGGACCCGCCATTTTTTTGGCACAATTTGCTGACGACAAACCTCCATTCAACTCATTAGCCAATATGGCCAAATGGGCGAGTGATCTGGGTTATAAAGCCGTGCAAATCCCTACTTGGGATGCTCGGTTAATTGATCTCGAAAAAGCAGCATCAAGCCAAACCTATTGCGATGAACTGAAAGGTACTTTAGCGGATCACGGACTAGAGGTAAGCGAGCTTTCAACCCACCTACAAGGTCAATTGGTGGCTGTACACCCAGCTTATGAAGAGTTATTTAAGGGCTTCGCTCCGAAAGGAATGAATGCCAAGCAACGCAATCTTTGGGCGATCGACCAAGTAAAAATGGCGGGTACTGCCTCCAAAAACTTAGGATTGAATGTCCATGCGTCTTTTTCAGGTGCCTTGGTATGGCCCTATTTCTATGCTTGGCCTCAACGCCCTGCGGGATTGATCGAAAAAGGTTTTGCAGAATTGGCTAAGCGATGGTTACCACTGCTCAATCATTTCGATGAAAATGGAGTGGACGTTTGCTATGAAGTACACCCAGGAGAGGATGTCCATGATGGAGTAACCTTCGAAATGTTTTATGAGGCCACTGGCAAGCACGATCGGGTGAAAATGCTTTACGATCCTTCACACTTTGTACTGCAACAACTTGACTATTTGACCTACATAGATCACTACCACGATTTTATTCGCATGTTCCATGTGAAGGATGCTGAATTTAATCCTACAGGAAAATCTGGTGTGTATGGTGGTTATCAAGATTGGAGAGAACGCCCTGGGCGTTTCCGTTCAATTGGCGATGGACAAGTAGATTTCCAAAGTATATTCTCAAAACTAACGCAGTATGGCTATGATGGCTGGGCGGTTTTAGAGTGGGAATGCTGTATTAAATCGCCAGAGCAAGGCGCTAGAGAAGGAGCTGAATACATCAGCCAATTTATTATTGAAGCTACTGAAAAGAACTTCGATGACTTTGCAGACGCTGGAATCAGCGATGAAGAATTTAAGAAACTTTTAGGAATAGACTGATATGAAAAAACTTACATTTTTACTCGCATTGGCATTATACTGCTCAGCAGTTTCAGCTCAAATCACAGACCCAAAGGTCACCGAAGTTTGGGATCCAATCCCTAAAAAAGTAAATCCAGCTAAAAATGGTGGCGCTCCATCGGATGCCATTGTCTTGTTTGATGGCACCAACTTAAGCAATTGGAAAGCGCGAAACAATGGAAGCCCTGCTGATTGGAAAATAGAGAATGGTTATCTGGAAGTTACTCGCGGCAAAGGCGATATCATGACGATCAAAGAATTTGGTGATATGCAATTGCACATCGAATGGAGCTCACCAACTGAAATAGTTAGTGAAGGCCAAGGAAGGGGTAACTCTGGGGTTTTTCTTCAAGAACGTTACGAAGTACAAGTGCTTGATAGCTATGTTAGCAGAACCTACTCGAATGGACAAGCCGGCTCGCTTTACAAGCAAAGTATTCCATTAGTGAATGCTACAGTAGCACCAGGAGAATGGAATGTCTATGACATTCTCTACACTGCCCCAAGATTCAATGAAGATGGCGTTAAAACTTCTGACGGCTACGTTACTGTAATCCATAATGGTATTGTTGTTCAAAATCACCAAAGGCTTTTAGGTACGACTGAGTACATAGGTTTCCCTAAAAACCCAGCACATGGCGATGGTTCCATCATTTTGCAAGACCATGGCAATCCTGTAAGATTTAGAAATATTTGGGTGAGAGAGTTGTAAAAATCACCAATCACAAAAACAAAAAACCCCGATTTCTCGGGGTTTTTTACTATAACTAATTCAGTTCGATCAAACGCTAGACCAAGATTTCTGTCCTGCTGTATAAGGAAGACATCCTTCATACTTTACAGGAATCGGGTCATATGCCATTACAGTTTCTCCTACTAGCTCAGAAGTGAAATAGCTCCAGAAGGTACTATCCACTACATTAGTCACGAAATAGGTTTCAACGAATTCATCTGATTTCTCTCCTTCTTCGCGGAAAGATTCTCTGTAAGACTTCATAATTGAAGGATCTTCTTCATATTTCTTGAAGTAGCCATTCACAGCTTCAGTCATTTGAGCTGTAGATGATTTATCAAAAGATGTTTCACTGTTTTCGTTATAGTTCTTTACAAAAACTGCTATTCCACTTTTAAAAAATGCCGCTTCGTTATTTTTATAAATATTCGCTAAGGCAGTGTCTAAATGATTAGCAACGCCAGCCTCAAGTGCTCCAGGAGTTTCTGTTTTTGGCAAAATACCATCCACAATTTTCTCCAATTGAGCTGCCTCTTCAGAAGTCAAATAAGCCGGGACCCAACTTACAGCAGGGGCCGAACTACAACTTTGTAATGAACCAAATAAAGCGGTCGAAGTAAACAAGGCCATCGATCCGAATCCGAGGTTTTTTAATACTGTTCTTCTTTCCATGATTATAGGTTTCCTTTTTTAATTTGATCTACTGCATAGTTTGCTGCTCTTGCAGTAAACGCCATATATCCTAACGAAGGGTTATGACATGCTGCCGAGGTCATAAATGATCCATCAGTGACGAACACATTCTTACAAGCATGCACTTGGTTCCATTTATTCAATACAGACGTTTTTGGATCTCGTCCCATTCTGGCTGTTCCCATCTCGTGAATACCCAGCCCCATATTTGGCCCATTATCATAAGTATAAACATCCTTAAAGCCTGCTGCTTCTAACATCTCAGCTCCTGATGCCGCCATGTCTTTACGCATAGCATACTCATTTTCATGGAAGTTACCCGCATCGAATCTTACCTGAGGCAATCCCCATTGATCCAAATTGTCATAATCCATGTACATGTAGTTTTTATGCTGCGGCAATACTTCGCCAAAGCCCATAAAACCCATTGTCCATCCACCCGGAGACATTAAAGCATCTTTAATATTGCCCCCTACTCGGCCGTTTCTCATTTCGGCAATAGACCTACCCCAGCCTTCTCTCGAAGCACTGCCTTGGTATCCATAACCTCTTACAAAATCTGTTCTGTTAGAGTCGCCTCCCAAGTTTCTGAAACGAGGAATGTAAATACCATTCGCTCTACGGCCTTTGTAATACTTATCTTCGTAACCTTCTACTTTAGAACCAGCACCAACACCTAAATGGTGATCCATGATGTTATGGCCTAACTCTCCACTATCATTACCCAATCCATTAGGGAATCTTTCACTTTTAGATTGAAGTAAAATTGAAGCAGAAGCAATAGCAGAAGCACAAAGGAAGATCACCTTTGCATAATACTCGACAGATTCTTTTGTATTTTGATCAATCACTCTAACACCAGTGGCTTTACCTGTGCTGTCATCATACATCACTTGATGCACAATGCCATCGGTAATGACGATCAAATTCCCAGAGGCAACACCTGCTGGAAGTGTTGAAGATAAACTTGAAAAGTAACCCCCATAAGGACAGCCACGCATACAGCGGTCGCGCATTAAGCACTGACTTCTTCCTCCTTGATTTTTATGGTCAGGCTGGTCAACATTCAAAGGTTGTGTTAAATGGGCAGTTCTACCAATGGTAACCCAACGGTTATTCCATTTGCTTTCAACTGCTTTCTGAAAATCTTTTTCAACGCAATTCATCTCCATTGGAGGGAGAAATTCTCCATCAGGCAATTGCTTAAGACCTCTTTTTTCACCGCTAACTCCTATATAGCGTTCTACATAGTCATACCACGGTTTAATATCTTTATAACGAACTGGCCAATCGACTCCGAAACCATCCTTTTGGTTAGCCTCAAAATCATTATCGCTTAGTCTATAACTTTGGCGACCCCAAGTGATAGACCTACCCCCGAGATGGTAACCGCGCATCCAATCGAAGCGCGTGTCTTCTTGGTAGGGATGTTCGCTGTCTTTTACG
This sequence comes from Roseivirga sp., assembly GCA_047636255.1. Lineage (GTDB taxonomy): Bacteria > Bacteroidota > Bacteroidia > Cytophagales > Cyclobacteriaceae > Roseivirga. The sequence continues at coordinate 3,979 of JBLIKG010000020.1, forward strand.
AAAAAATGTCTGTGTGCTTCGGCAGTAGTATAGCCTGTTCTGTTTTGTTTAGGATAGTCTTTCGCAATGACCTCTGGATCTGTTCTTCCTCTGTTTGGAAGATCCCAAGTATCCATAGTTGCGGTGTGATAGTCTTTGATGTGCTCGATCTTTCGACCTCTTTCAATAACGGCCGTTTTTAGACCATTCTCCGAGAGTTCCTTTGCCGCCCAACCCCCACTGATACCAGAGCCTACCACTATGGCATCGAAAGTCCTCTCTTGTTTAGATTTTCGGTTAAAATTCATGCAATTCGAATTACGATTAATATTTAGTGCAATCTAATCCAGCGCGTTATGTTGGACAGAATCGGAATATAGGGAATATCAATCTTAAAAACAGATGGTTTTACACCGAAAGCATAGAATTATAAAAAACCATAAGCATTTGGTTTTGAGAAGGCATAAAAAAACCCCAATCAGGGGTTCTCAATATTCATCTTCGTTAAAAAAGAAGTCATCTTTTGTGGGATAGTCAGGCCATATCTCTTCGATACTTTCATAAGGCTGACCGTCATCTTCAAGTTCTTGAAGGTTCTCTACTACCTCCAGCGGTGCTCCAGATCTAATTGAAAAATCAATTAATTCGTCTTTAGTCGCTGGCCAAGGTGCATCCTCCAAGTAAGATGCTAGTTCTAGTGTCCAATACATTTTTTATCTTTTTTAATGGCGTGCAAAAGAATGCATTTAAACTTTAAAAATCAAACGGTATTTGTCATTATTTTTAAAGCCCCATTTTGGTGAAAAAAAAACGCCTAAGTACTTGAAAAACAAAGCTATGTAGCAGCCTTAAATTGTTTTAAAATTGCTTCCTTCACTTTTACTTTCCTTTCTTGTAAGGCCAACTTGCCTGAAATAAGCTGATCGAGCCCTACACTCGTATTGAACTTCTCTAAATTCTCTTTGAAAATAAACAGTTCATTTTTGTCGCGATTAAGCAAATCATAAAGGAGTTTGACCCTTAATTTCTGCTTTTCTGCCTGACTAGTATTCGCTTTTGTCTTCTTATCAAGAAGGCTCTCAATAAATTGTTTCTCGGCAATTTGGTCAATCAACAATAAAAATTCTTCCTGAAGATTGAGCATCTCGGCTTTATCTACCACACCCATTTTCTTCCACTGCTCTTTCAAAGCTGAAATATTTGCCTTAGGGACCATTGCTTCGTTCGTGGTTTCTAATCCTTTGAGAAATTCGCTTCGCAGTTTTATATTTTCTGCTTTATTTTTACTCGCAGGTTTGGGTTTTTGCTTTTTCGAGGCTTTAAGTGATTCTTTAATTATATTCTGAAATTGCTCCCAATAGACATCACTTGATTCTTTTTTGATCCTTCCCAGTAATTTCCATTCCTCTCTTAAGCCTCTAATCTGATCGACAAGTCCGGGATAATTATCAAGTTTCTTTAATTTTTCTGCCTTAAGAAGAAAAGCCTTGTAGTCTTCTTCCTTTTCAACCATCATTTTCTCAAGGTCCGCATAGAACTCTGCTCTTCGAGAGAAAAAAGCATCTAAAGTTGATTTGAAGTTACTTTCAATAGCTTCCTTTTGAGCATCATCAACAGCGCCTGTTTTGATCCATTTTCTCTGAATTTCTTTAACCGCAGCAGTAGCAGATTTCCATTCAATACTCTTTGCTGCGATATCCAATTCTGACTGCAAGGCAGTTTTGATCTCCAGATTCTTTGCCCTGTTCTGATTTATAAAACCAGATAATTGTTCATCAAGTAAATCGAGTTTTTTATATAACCCTTCAAAATCACCCAAAGCATCAAATTCATGAAGTGTCTCTTTTAAATGGAGTACCTTCATCAAGTAAGAACCTTTATTCTCTGTAGCATTGATCTTTTCTTCTACCTGAGTAACTTTGGCTTGTGCCAAATTAAATCGCTCTAAGAAAAAAATTAAGGTTGATTCTTCCGAATCTTTAACCTCACCTATTTCCCTTTGTCCGAAATCAAGAAATGCATTTCTAAAAACCTTCCCTTCTTTTATAAAACCGTATTGTCCTTCCAAAACCTAAAATTGAATTTTGTTCGAAATTAGCTAAATAACCTAAGTCTGAAATTCTCAAGCAGAATTTTTAGCATATTTGCTCAATAAACGCAAAAACCAGACTCATGAGTGACGAAAAAATCATTTTTTCAATGGCTGGGGTAAGCAAAACCTTCCCCCCCAGCAAACAAGTCTTAAAAAATATATACCTGTCCTTCTTTTATGGTGCTAAAATCGGAGTTTTAGGACTCAACGGTTCTGGTAAATCATCGCTGCTAAAAATTATAGCGGGTGTAGACAAGAACTTTCAAGGTGATGTAGTTTTCTCTCCCGGCTTTAGTGTGGGTATGCTAGAACAGGAACCGCAGTTGGATATTAATAAAACGGTGAAGCAGGTTGTAGAAGAAGGCGCTAAAGAAACCGTAGACCTACTCAATAAATTTGAAGAGATCAACTTAAAGTTTGGTGAACCGGAAATCTTAGAAGATGCCGATGCCATGAATAAGTTGATTGAGGAGCAAGGTAGTGTTCAAGAAAAACTTGATCATTTGAATGCTTGGGACTTGGACAACCGCCTAGAAAGAGCAATGGATGCCTTAAGAACTCCGCCTTCAGATGCGTTGATTAAAAATTTATCTGGTGGAGAAAAAAGAAGAGTTGCCTTGTGTAGACTGTTGATTCAACAACCCGATGTGTTGCTACTTGATGAACCTACCAACCATTTGGATGCTGAATCGGTACATTGGCTTGAGCAGTACCTTCAACGCTATGAGGGAACCGTCATTGCAGTCACCCATGATAGGTACTTTCTAGATAACGTGGCTGGCTGGATTTTAGAACTTGACCGCGGTGAGGGTATTCCTTGGAAAGGAAATTATTCTTCATGGCTAGATCAAAAGCAAACGCGATTGGCAGGCGAAGAAAAGACGGAATCCAAACGTCAAAAAACACTTCAGCGAGAATTGGAATGGGTAAGAATGTCACCGAAAGGACGACAAGCCAAAGCGAAAGCTAGACTGAGCGCATACGATTCACTACTTAGTCAAGAATCAAAGGAAAGAGAATCGAAATTGGAGCTTTACATTCCACCAGGACCGAGACTTGGATCCAAAGTAATTGAAGCGCATGGAGTGGCTAAGGGTTTTGGAGATCGACTTTTATACGAAAATCTTGAATTCTCTCTTCCACAAGGTGGAATTGTTGGGATTATTGGCCCCAATGGTGCTGGAAAAACCACCCTCTTCAATATGATTACAGGGAAAGAAAAGCCAGACCAAGGAGAATTTATTGTAGGTCCGACAGTTGAAATCGCCTATGTTGATCAAGGACACGATAATTTAGATCCTAATAAATCCGTTTGGGAGACAATCACAGGCGGTAATGAGTTGATCATACTTGGTGGAAAAGAAATGAATTCGCGCGCCTATGTGAGTAAATTCAACTTTGCTGGTAATGACCAAAATAAAAAAGTAGGTCAACTTTCAGGTGGTGAAAGAAATCGCGTGCATTTAGCCTTAACATTAAAGCAAGGTGCCAATCTGCTATTGTTAGATGAGCCTACCAATGATTTAGATGTAAACACGCTAAGGGCACTAGAAGAAGGACTCGACAATTTTGGAGGATGTGCAGTAGTCATCTCTCACGATAGATGGTTCTTGGATAGAATTTGCACCCATATCTTGGCCTTTGAGGGTAATTCGCAAGTATATTGGTTCGAAGGCGGCTATTCAGAATATGAAGAAAATCGCAAAAAGCGTCTTGGTGATTCTGGACCCACTAGAATAAAATACAAAAAACTAGTATAATTATTATTGTTAAAATTAAGGCCTGTCATTTGTAGAATTGACAGGCCTTTTTCATTTAAAAATGAAAAGTAATATCTTGCTTAAGGTTTTCTCCAAGACTTAAAGCCACCGGGCAAGTCAAACCAATATTCTTTATCCACACTCTATCTTCATTCGAAAGACCACATGATTCCCAAAAGAAATCTACCTTGATCTCACTTATGCGTCTTGGATTAGCAGACATAATTTTGGTGGCCTCTAAATTCATTCCATTCATATCTAGGCCTTTCTTTTCACCTGCAATTGCCATCACAGTCATCATGCAGCTGCCCAAGGCAGCTGCCACCAAGTCGGTTGGAGAAAAAGCTTGTCCTTTACCGTTATTGTCGGTTGGGGCATCAGTGACAATATGATTATTAGATTTTACATGTACCGCCTCAGTACTTAAATCACCTGTATATTTAGATTTGACAGTTATCATAAACTATAAACTTGAATTTTTCGTTAATTTAACCATCTCCAAAAGAGCTACAAGGCATATATGAAAATTAGTACTAAAGTTTTAGCTATTGCTTCCTTCCTCCTACTATCAAATCTAGCTTTCGCGCAAGGAAGAGTAGGTTTTGGGATTGTTGAAGATGAAGAAGATTATAAAACCGAAAACGTTTTCGGTTTTGGTATTGCCACGAACAGCGGACTACTCGGCTCCATCTTTTTCAGACATTCAGTAGCTATCCAGGATAAAAGCCTTTCTCATTATGGTGTCGAAATTGCCAATACCCGTCATAACCGAGAATACCGTCAAACCTCATTTAACGGAAGTACTTTTGTTATTGGTAAATCCAATTACTTAGTTTCGATTCGCCCCTATTATGGGAGAGAAAAAATATTTTTTCGGAAAGCTCCTCAGCAAGGAGTACGCATTTCAGGATTAATTTCTGCTGGACCCACATTAGGGCTAGAGTCTCCATATTTTGTAAATCTTTCCAACGGAAATAAAGAACAATACGACCCCAATATACATTCAGTAAATAATATCAACGGTAATTCTGGCCCTTTCAAAGGGCTATTAAAATCCAACATAGTTCCTGGCGCTCATTTAAAAGCTTCACTCACTTTTGAAACTACTTCTACAAAAAGTCGTGTTTTTGGAGTTCAAGCTGGCTTTAATTTAGAAGGGTTTACGAGAAAAATTGAAATCATTCCCGCTGCTGATAACAAGAGTGTATACTCCTCAGCATTTTTTTCTGTCTACTTTGGGAAAAGAAGATAAGTTCAGTTCCTGGATTTTGGAACCTTTGCCTTACCTTTGTGTTAATCAATCCAGAGGAAAAAACAATGATTGAATTACCCGTAATTTCGAAGGAAAAAGAAACCAGAGCTCGTAAACCAGATTGGTTAAGGGTAAAACTTCCAATTGGCCAAGAATACGCCAAAGTAAGAAAGCTGGTGGATCAATATAAACTCCACACCATTTGCGAAAGCGGAAATTGCCCCAACATGGGTGAATGCTGGGGTGCTGGCACTGCCACTTTTATGATTTTAGGTAATGTTTGTACCAGAAGTTGCTCTTTTTGTGCAGTTGCAACGGGTCGACCACCAGAATATGATACTGAAGAACCAAAAAGGGTAGCTGAAGCCATCAAGCTCATGGGTGTCAAGCATGCCGTAATTACCTCTGTCAATAGAGACGAATTAAAAGATCGAGGTGCCGAAATTTGGTATCAAACTGTTGTTGAAACAAAAAAATTAAGCCCTAGCATTACTATTGAAACCTTAATTCCTGATGTGAAAGGAAATTGGGATGCCCTCTATAGAATGATTGATGCGGGTCAAGAGGTGGTGTCTCACAATATGGAAACGGTAGAAGCTCTATATAGAAGAGTAAGACCACAAGCCAAATACGACCGTAGTCTCGAAGAGCTAAAAAGAATTAAAGAATATGGCAAACGCTCTAAATCTGGAGCGATGCTTGGACTTGGTGAAACTGACGACCAATTATTCAAATTAATGGATGATTTGGTTGAAGTCGGATTGGATATATTAACACTTGGTCAATACCTGCAGCCGACTAAGATGCACCATGAAGTAATAGAATATGTGCATCCAGACAAATTTGAATTCTTTAAAGAAGAAGGACTTAAGAGAGGAATAAAATATGTAGAATCAGGAGCATTAGTTCGCTCTTCGTACCACGCTGAAAAGCATGTAAACGTTTAAATAAAAAAGACTCCAATCGGAGTCTTTTTTATTTCTAGAAGATTCTAACCCAACAACCTGGGATCCAAACGCGAGCACCCGCAATAAAACCATAACGTGCTTCTTGATACCTGTGATAATCTCTTCTCACTGTCCAATGGCCTGTGATCCAAACATCTCTTCTCAATCGTCTATTGTATTCCCAATAACCATTTACCCAAATATGGCTTGAACTTGGTGCCCTACCACGAGACACTTGAAACCTTCTTCCGTTTCTAAAATCATAGTCGAAATCATCGTAGCGATTGTTTCTATTATTCGATGTGTTCGAATATCTGTAACCATCATTTCGAACGACAACTCTTTTTACCTCAACTACCCTTCTTCCATCACGTTCAACCTTAACATTCCTATTATTCGAAGGCTTATTATATCGACCATTACTTTTATGATCATCTCTTTTTTCAACTTTATCTCGGTTTCGGCCGTCATCACTTCGCCTTTGAGCCTGTATATCACCCTCGGCTAATAAGCCAATTACCACAATTCCTATTAACAGTATTTCTCGTTTCATAACCTTGATATTTAAAGTTAGACATCAGGTCCGGACCCTTATTTTTTAAATGCATTGCTACCCATATTTCCATTATCGTGCCAAATTGATAGGCATGTTTAAAGAACCAAACATAAAAAGGGTTAGATTCGCAGAAAGAGGCTGATAACGAATTGCATTGACTGAGTATTTAGTCAAAATTAAAAGGGCTTAATATTTACCGATTATATTTCGATCAAGCATTTGCAAATAAAATTATTAGACCTATCTTTGCGTCCCGAATTTGAGAATTTTACAAGGTATAAATAGATGGCAAATCATAAGTCTGCATTAAAAAGAATACGGTCAAACGAGGCTAAACGATTAAGAAATCGTTATCAGCACAAAACTACCCGTACTTTCATTAAAAGATTGAGATCAACTTCTGATAAGTCGGAAGCTCAAGAATTATTGAAAACTGTAATTGCTATGTTGGATAAACTGGCTAAAAGAAATATTATTCACAAGAACAAAGCGTCAAACAACAAATCGAAATTGACGAAACATGTGAACAGCCTATAATTTTTGGCTAAAAACGAATTTTAAACCGAATCTTTTGAGATTCGGTTTTTTTATGCCCAACCCAATTATTTTAATATCTTTTTATTATATTCCATCATGTTATAATTTAAGGGATGGAGAAAGGACTGAAAATCTTAAGCTGGGCAGAAGAAGATCGCCCAAGAGAAAAGTTACTTCTAAAAGGCAAAGGAGTACTTTCTGATGCCGAACTCGTTGCCATCCTCATTGGTTCTGGCTCCCGTGATTTAAGCGCAGTCGACCTTTCAAAACTCATTCTTTCCAATGTGAACAACGACCTTAATCACTTGGCTAAACTTTCTGTTGCCGAACTCAAAAAATTCAAAGGCATAGGAGAAGCCAAAGCCATTTCTATAGTCAGTGCCCTAGAGTTAGGCCGGAGAAGGAAAATCACCGAAACCACCAAAACCCCTCAAATAACCAGCTCCAAAGATGTTTATGAGCTAATGAAGCCAGAACTTCTAGATCAACCGATTGAGCAATTCTGGATCATTTCCCTAAAGAGGAACAATGTTGTAATTCAAAAGAGAATTATTAGCACTGGCGGAATTTCAGGTACCGTAGCAGACCCCAAGGTGATTTTCAACAAAGCATTGGAAGACTTAGCGAGCGGAATCATATTAGTACACAATCACCCATCAGGAAACCTTAAACCAAGCCAAGCCGATATAAAACTTACAGAAAAACTTAAGAATGCTGGTTTACTCTTAGATATCCCTGTTTTAGATCATTTGATTTTTACCGATGATGGCTATTTCAGTTTCGCAGATGAAAGCATGCTCTAATCAGTGTTTATTCCATTTGAGTTTAAGGCATTTCGGGCTTACTTTGTAACATGAAAAGGAGTACAGTTTTCGGGATTCTTATTGCCCTTATTGTCGGAGTAACAATTCTTAATTTCTTAACGATTGGTGAAAGCGAAGGGGATTACCTCGCAAGGATAGAAACGGAAAGAAAAGAGAAAAATGGAAGAATGTTGGCTTCAAGCTCACCTCTACCAGAAGAAGAAAAAAAGATATTCAAAGGACTGAACTACTACCCTGTCAATAAAGAGTTTAAAATTAGGGCAAGACTAATAGACATTGAAAAGAAACAACCCGTGTTCATTCCGACTACTACCGGTGAACAAGAGAAATATATTCCATTTGCCTATGCAGAGTTTGAACTGGCAAATCAGCCTCAAAAACTTATACTTTATAAAGATTGGGATGACAAAAACCCAAATCGCTTATTCTTGATGTTTGCAGATGCCACCAGTGCAATTGAAACTTATGGAGGAGGTCGGTATATAGATATGGTTCAAAACAACACCAATTCAATCATCATAGATTTTAATACTGCTTACAACCCCTATTGTCATTTCAATACAGAGTATAGCTGCCCTATACCTCCAAAAGAAAATTTAATGGAAGTAGAAATAAAAGCTGGTGAAATGATTTACAAAAATTACTAAGCAGCTTGTTGCAAAGCTTAAATCACTATTTTTGCTTTCCTGTCGAAACACAGGAGTAATTAGTAAACAAATAGCATGAAAATCTCGCTTAACTGGCTCAAGCAATACATACAAATTGATGAAACTCCTGCCCAAATTGCAGCGCTTTTGACTGGCTCTGGACTTGAAGTAGAAGGTTGGGAAGAAATTGAATCAATTAAAGGCGGATTAAAAGGTCTCGTCATTGGTGAAGTAATAACTTGCGCCAAACACCCCAATGCTGATAAACTCAGTGTCACCACTGTTGATATTGGTGAAGAACTATTGTCTCCAATTGTTTGCGGTGCTCCAAATGTAGCCGCTGGCCAAAAAGTAGTAATTGCAACAGTAGGGACTCAGCTTTACCCCTTTACAAGTGAGCCTTTTCAAATTAAAAAAGCCAAAATTCGTGGTGAAGCTTCCGAAGGGATGATCTGTGCCGAAGACGAAATTGGATTAGGGCAATCCCATGACGGTATCTTGGTTTTGGATACCGACTTACCAAATGGCGCTCCAGCTGCGGAATTCTTCAAGCTTGAATCTGATTACGCTTTTGAAATTGGCTTAACGCCTAATCGTGCAGATGGTGCATCTCATTTTGGTGTGGCACGTGATCTTAAAGCTTTATTGAGCAGATCGCTTAATTTACCAAGTATTGAAGATTTCAAAATTGATAATACGACAAGAACCATCGAAGTCAGAGTTGAAAATACCGAAGCTTGTCCGAGGTACTCAGCACTTACAATTTCAAACATAAAAGTTAAAGAATCTCCAGATTGGCTGAAAACCAAACTCAAAGCCATCGGAATCAATCCAATAAACAATGTAGTGGATGCCACGAACTATGTGCTTCATAGTTTAGGACAACCTATGCACGCCTTTGATGCCGATGCGATTAAAGGTGGAAAGGTAATCGTGAAAACACTTCCCGAAGGAAGTAAATTCACCACTTTAGACGAAAAGGAAAGAAGTTTAGCTGCTACGGATCTAATGATTTGCAACAGTGAAGAAGGCATGTGCATAGCTGGTGTCTTTGGTGGAACAAAATCTGGCGTTAAGGCAAGCACGACTTCAGTTTTCTTAGAAAGTGCCTACTTCTCTCCTGATTATATCAGAAGAAGTGCTCAAAAGCATCAACTCAAAACTGATGCTTCGTTCCGATATGAAAGAGGTACCGATCCAAACATTACCGTTTACGCCTTGAAGTATGCAGCTATGCTCATTCAAGAAGTAGCTGGTGGCGAAATCAGTTCTGACATAACCGATATTTATCCCAACCCAATTGCAGATTTTAAAATTGAGGCCAAGTACACTCGAATTGCAACGCTGATTGGTAAGGATTTAGGAAATGCCAAAGTGAATTCTATCCTTCGAAGCCTAGACATTGAAGTAGTTGAAGAAACAGAAACGAATTTTACGGCAATTGTCCCTCCTTATCGAGTAGATGTTCAGCGCGAGGCGGATTTAGTCGAAGAGGTGCTTAGAATTTACGGATATAACAATATTGAAATCAGTGACCATTTGAGTAGTACTTTCCTTTCAGAATTCCCGATTAAGGATACTGACGGAATCAAAAAGACGGTCATAAGGTTGTTGGCTGGTGCTGGTTTTAACGAGATCGTCACTAACTCATTAACTAAAGACGGCTATTCAAAAGGTGTCTCAAGTATTGAAGAAGATAAAAACGTTAAAGTGCTCAATTACCTAAGTGAGGACTTGAATGTAATGCGACAAACATTACTCTTTCATGGTCTCGAGGTAATTGATAGAAATATTAAGAGAAGAAATGCTGACCTCAAACTTTTTGAGTTCGGGACCACCTATCATTACATCAATGAGAAGTATGTAGAAAGATCTCGGTTGTCTATTTTCATTACTGGAAATCAAAACACTGAAAGCTGGTTAGCTCCTGCCAAGAAAGTTCAATTTCATGATTTAGCTTCGGTGGTCTACAAATTGTTGTTAAAATTTGGGATAACTAGGACTGATTCGGAGGATATTTCAAGCGATTTATTCAGCTATGGCATTACTATTTCGGTCAATAAAAAGCCGATTGTACATTTGGGCAAGGTGAATAAAAAAGCTGCAGCATTAACCGATATCAGTAATGAGGTTTTCTATGCTGACTTTGATTGGGACTATATGCAAAAGCTTTCTAGCTCAGAATTTACCTATAGCCCAATCTCCAAATACCCAGAAGTGAAGCGCGACTTATCACTTGTTATTGATAAAGCCATAAAATTTGATCAAATTAGAAAGTTGTCTTTAAAACTTGAGCGATCATTGATCAATCGCATTAACGTTTTTGATGTTTATGAAGGGGATAAAATAGACGCTGGCAAAAAGGCCTATGCTGTGAGTTTCTATCTTCAAGACCAAGATCAAACGCTAACCGATAAGGTGATTGACAAGACAATGAGTAGATTAATGCAAGGCTTTGAACGCGAACTTGGAGCAATAATTAGAAAATAAAATGGCTGAACTCTCACTATTTGAAAGGCTTGGAAAAGTAGAATCTCAACTGAATAAACTAGTTGAGCAACATGGCCAATTGCGATTACAAAAAGATGAGCTAGAGGCTAAAAACAGTCTATTAAATAAAGAGATCGATGGTTTGAAAGGGCAGGTTGCCAATTTTCAAAATCAGGATAAAATCACTAAAATTGTAACAAACACAACCGTAGAGAAAGAAGAATCTACAGAATTGAAACATAAGTTAAACGAGTACATTAGGGAAATAGATAAATGTATTGCTCATTTAAGTGAGTAGTATCAACATATGGTAGACATTCTATCAATCAAAATCAAAATTGGGGACAGAGAGTATCCGATGAAGGTAAAACCTGAAGAGGAACAGAGGGTACGAAATGCTGGCAAAATCATCAATGAAAAATTGAAAACTTATAGAGATCAATTTGGAATCGATGATAAGGAGGATCTTTTGGCCATGGTTGCATTCGATTGCTTAATCTCAAAAATGAAGATTGAGCAGGATATAACCTCGATAGATAGCACTACTTCTGGACAATTAGATCAGCTTGAAAAAATAATCAATGCAGCCCTAACCTAATTCCTTAATACTGTTTCAATTCTTTCCTTCTTCCCGATCTACCTATAAATAGAACTATGGGAGAGACACTTACTATCCTTATAGCAGCCATCGGAGCGTTGGTTGTTGGGATTTTCATAGGACGCGTATTGCTGCAAAAAGCAAATCAAAAAGCGGCCAAGGAATTAGAAGAACGTGGCAAATTGATTATTCGAGAAGCCGAACTTACTGCTGAAACACTCAAAAAAGACAGAATTCTTGAGGCAAAGGAAAAATACCTAAAGCTTAAGTCGGAGTTTGAAGAAGAGGTAAATCGCAAGAAAAACCAAATCATCACGAACGAGAATAAAATTAAGCAGCGAGAAACTGCAATTACTGCACAACAGGAAAAAGTAAAAAGAAGAGAATTAGAGCTCGATAGCGCTAAGGAAAATCTTGATGCTCAATTAGAAATCGTTCGAAAGAGAAAAGAAGAACTTGAAAAAAAGGTTGACGAAAAAGTAAGAGCACTTGAAAAAGTCGCTCAACTTTCTGCTGACGAAGCAAGAGAGCAACTTATAGAAACCTTGAAGGTAGAAGCTGAATCGAATGCATCTGCATTGATTAAAGACATTGTTGATCAAGCAAAACTTACGGGTGCTAAGGAAGCCAAAAAGATTGTAATTGAATCGATTCAGCGGACAGCAACTGAGCATGCAATTGAGAACTGTGTTTCCATTTTCAATATCGAAAGTGATGACATCAAAGGTAAAATTATTGGTAGAGAAGGCCGAAATATTCGAGCACTCGAGGCAGCTACCGGAGTAGAGATAATTGTAGATGATACTCCTGAGGCAATTATCATTTCTGGTTTCGACCCGGTACGAAGAGAAATTGCAAGACTCTCTCTTCACAGACTTGTAACTGATGGTAGAATTCACCCAGCTCGTATCGAAGAGGTTGTACTAAAAACCACCCAAAACATCGAAGAGGAAATTGTTGAAATTGGAGAAAGAACAGTGATTGACCTTGGTATTCATGGCCTCCACCCTGAATTGATCAAGTTAGTAGGCCGAATGAGGTTTAGATCTTCTTATGGTCAAAACCTATTACAGCATTCTCGAGAAGTAGCAAGACTTTGCGCGACAATGGCTTCTGAGCTTGGCTTAAATGCTAAACGCGCTAAAAGAGCAGGTTTGCTTCATGATATTGGGAAAGTTTGGCCAGAAGAACCAGAAATGCCACACGCATTACTGGGGATGGAGCTTGCTCAGAAATACAAAGAACATCCAGAAGTTTGCAACGCGATTGGTGCACACCACGATGAAACAGAAATGACCAATATGATCTCTCCTTTAGTGCAAGCCTGTGATGCCATTTCAGGCTCAAGGCCTGGCGCAAGACGAGAAGTGATGGAATCTTACATCAAACGTTTAAAGGACCTAGAAGCCCTTGCCTTAGACTTTGAAGGTGTCAATAAGTGTTATGCTATTCAGGCTGGTAGAGAACTTCGAGTTTTAGTTGATGCCGACTCTGTATCAGATCAAGTCGCAGGTCAATTGTCTTTTGACATTTCTCAGAAGATTGAAAAAGACATGCAGTATCCCGGGCAAATTAAGGTAACCGTAATTAGAGAAATGAGGGCAGTGAACTACGCTAAATAAAGTGCAGCATTCAGATTTTTAAAGGTGGTTTTGTTAAAACAATACCACCTTTTTCACTTTAACCCTTTCTGTGAAAAAGTTTATCCCTATTCAATAATGACATCCTGTGCATCATTCATTCCATCAAAAAAAAATTCGTGGTTTTAACAATCGACACCAAATTCCACTTATTTTTCGTATAATCGACTTGGAATTGAATTGCTAAGAAATTAGTTTATTCTGAATGTAAACAACCCGACACAGTAAATAGATGACCCTACCTAAACTTAAGCTTAGCCGACTAAGTTTAACTCGGCTAGCCCTAGTTTTTTTAATCTTTACCTCAAACCCAGGTTTTGCACAGTC
>JBLIKG010000021.1:0-17126 GCA_047636255.1 Roseivirga sp.
CTCTGCAGCAAGAACTCCAATTGGTAGCTTTGGTGGTCAATTGGCTGGCTTTACGGCCACTCAACTTGGATCATTCGCCATTAAAGGTGCGCTAGAAAAAGCTGGTTTAGAGAGCAAATTTGTCCAAGAAGTGTTGATGGGCAACGTAGTTTCTGCAGGACTTGGCCAAGCGCCTGCTCGTCAGGCTGCACTTGGTGCTGGCTTGAGTAATGAAGTCCCTTGTACCGCGATTAACAAAGTATGTGCTTCGGGCATGAAGTCCGTGATGTTCGCTGCACAATCCATTATGCTTGGTCTGCAAGATGTTGTAGTGGCTGGTGGCATGGAAAGCATGAGTAATATACCTTATTATATCCCAAAAGCGCGTTATGGCTACAAATACGGTCATGGAGAATTACTTGACGGGCTTATGAAAGATGGCCTTTGGGAAGTTTATAATGATTTTCCTATGGGTAATTGTGCCGATAATACTGCTCGCGAAATGGGCATCAGTCGTGAAGCACAAGACGACTACGCAATCAATTCATACAAGAGAGCAGCAGCAGCTACAACAGCTGGCTACTTTAAAAACGAAATCGTTCCTGTCGCCCTTCCTCAAAGAAAAGGAGATCCGATCATGATGGAGGAAGATGAAGAGTTCAAAAATGTTTTCTTCGATAAAATCCCTGGTTTGAGACCAGTATTTAGTAAAGAAGGAACCGTAACCGCTGCTAATGCATCTACTATTAATGATGGCGCTTCTGCAATGGTACTCATGAGTAAAAAGAAGGCAGACGAATTAGGCATTAAACCCATCGCAAAAATCAGAGGCTTTGCGGATGCTGCTCACGATCCACTTTGGTTTACTACTGCTCCTGCTAAAGCGATTCCTAAGGCAATGGCAATGGCCGGTATTCAAAAATCAGATATTGACTTTTACGAAATCAACGAAGCGTTTGCAGCAGTAGCAATCGCCAATAACATGGAATTAGGCCTTGACCCTGAAAAAGTGAATGTCTTCGGTGGAGCTGTGGCATTAGGTCACCCACTAGGTGCTTCGGGTTGCAGAATCATGACCACGCTCACCTCTGTACTCAGTCAAAAAGGCGGAACCATTGGTGTTGCAGGGATATGCAATGGTGGTGGTGGTGCTTCTTCAATGGTTATTGAGAAAATCTAAGACTTAACATACTAATTTATAAAGCCTTTCGTATTTTTACGTAAGGCTTTTTTTATGAGAAAACTATTTACTTCAACCTTCCTCTTAATCTCCTTCGTTGGCTACAGCCAGCAAAAAATAGTAAAATACTACCCACCTCAAAACAAGGTGATCAAGGAAGAGTATAGCATTCTAAATAATGATTCCACCAATATCCAAGGCGCTTATACCAAGTTCTACGAAGAAGGTGGCATTGCGATGAAGGGTCAATTCGACAAGGGGAAGCCTTATGGTATATTCAACGAATACTACGAAAACGGGCAGT
This sequence comes from Roseivirga sp., assembly GCA_047636255.1. Classification (GTDB taxonomy): domain Bacteria; phylum Bacteroidota; class Bacteroidia; order Cytophagales; family Cyclobacteriaceae; genus Roseivirga. The sequence goes on from JBLIKG010000021.1 coordinate 1,464, forward strand.
TACTCAGTAAAATCACCTTTGTGAATGGCCTGAAGACAGGGCCATTCGAAATTTATTCCAGATCAGGTAAAGCCATTCAAAAAGGGGGCTATGAAAATGGAAAGCTCAACGGCCTCATCACTGCCTATTACGAAGATGGTGTTAAAAAAACAGAGACAAATTTCAATGACAGCACCCCAGTAGATTGGGCAAGAGAATATTATCCTTCAGGAAAATTAAAATTTGAATTCAATTATAAAGATGTCATGCAAAATGGCCCAGCAAAGAATTACTATGAAAGTGGGCAACTCTCTGCAGATTTCACGTACCTCAATGGCGTAATTGAAGGCAAGTACTTGACCTATTACAGCAATGGTCAGCTAGAGTGGGATTACAACTATGTTGGCGGTTATAAGAATGGTGCGTACAAAAGGTATGATAGTGATGGAAGTCTGTTAGAAGAGGGTAACCATATTGATGGGATTTTAGAAGGAAAGATGAAATCGTACTACCTGAGTGGTGCCTTAAAAGATGACTTCACTTTTTCAAAAGGAGCTAAAATAGGGAAAAACTATACTTACTTCGAAAATGGAAAAATGAAGAAACTCGAAGATTATACACGACTAACACAAGATGTAAATATTGAAGAGTACTATGAGAATGGAAACATCAAAGTCCGTCAGTTTTATGTGAATGCCAACGCGAACAAAACTTGGTATGAGTTCCATGGCAATGGAAAGAAAAAAACTGATATCCCTTATGACAATGGGGTGATTAATGGCTTTGCGAAATTCTATAACGAACAGGGCATACTAGAAAAACAATCGCCTTATCAATTCGGAAGAAACTCGGGAATAGAAACGCGTTATTTAGAAGATGGAAAAATCAAAAGCACCACTACACTTTTAGAAGGGCGTAAATCTGGGAGATTTATAGAATACTTTGATGGCAAAAAAATCAAAATCAAAGGAAACCATCGTTATGACCTACGCGAAGGACTTTGGGAATATTTCAATAACCAAGGAGAAGTAATCAAACAAGAGAGCTATTCGAGAGGTAAATTAATTGCTTCATCAGAAAACTAAATCAATCCAACTGTCAAATCATTTTTTGACTATTTTTGCCATATGACCTCAGGCATTAAAGAAACTCATTTCAGCTTTCCCGATCAGATTGATTTCTACCGTGGTAAAGTACGTGATATCTACTTTTTCGAAGACTTTTTGGCCATGGTGGCATCAGATAGACTTTCAGCTTTTGATGTAGTGCTTCCAAGGGCGATTCCTTTTAAAGGACAAGTGCTCAACCAAATCGCTTTTAAGTTTTTAAAAGCTACGGCCGACATAGTTCCCAATTGGATTCAAGCTACCCCTGACCCAAATGTAAGCATTGGCGTGAAGTGCGAAACCTACCCTGTAGAAATGGTAATCCGAGGGTATTTAGCTGGCCATGCCGCGAGAGAATATAAAGCTGGCAGAAGAATACTTTGTGGTGTTGCCTTACCCGAGGGATTAAAAGAAAATGACAAACTCCCGACTGCTATCATCACACCTACCACAAAAGCGAAGGAAGGACATGATGAGGACATCTCAAGAGAAGAAATATTAAAGCAAGGTTTGGTTAGTGAAACTGAATACATTCAGCTTGAAAAATACACGCAAGCGCTCTACCAAAGAGGAACGGAAATGGCTGCTGAACAAGGTTTAATTCTGGTAGATACCAAATATGAATTCGGTAAAAAGGATGGCCTAATCTATTTAATCGATGAAATTCACACCCCTGATTCTTCTCGATACTTTTATAAAGACGGCTATCAGGATCGCCAAGACAGCGGAGAAAAGCAAAAGCAGTTGTCTAAAGAATTTGTAAGGCAATGGTTAATTGAAAATGGATTTCAGGGTAAAGACGGTCAGCAAATTCCTGAGATGACAGACGAAGTTGTTAAATCAATCTCCGAAAGGTATATTGAGCTTTTTGAGAAAGTGACTGGTGATTCTTTTATAAAACACCCCACTGAATCAATCGCTCAAAGAATAGAAAATAATATTCTGGCATATTTGAATAAGTAAACAACATTCAGTTTTACCCTCTCAATTCTAAGAGAAAAACTGATTACATAAATCATAGACGGATGAAATTCATAATCGATAAACAAGAAAAATACACTTTAATCAAATTAGAGGAAGATAAACTGGATGCTACCATTGCACCAGGCTTAAAAGCTGAATTCGTGAACTTGAACACTCAAGGTGTTGTGAATTTGGTGTTAGATCTCTCTTCAACAAAATATTGCGATTCTTCAGGGCTTAGTGCCATTTTAACTGCCAACAGAATTGCAAATGAAAATGAAGGTGTATTAATTCTTTCTGGCTTACAGCCAATGGTTTTAAAACTCATCGAACTTTCGCAATTGCACAAAATCTTCGAAATTCTTCCTACTCAGCATGAAGCCATTGAATTCATAATGATGACAGAGTTTCAAAAAGAATTGAATGCAGAAGATGGCGAAGAATAATCAAAGCCATTGAGTATACGCGTTAAGATATTAGGCTCCAATTCAGCAGCACCAGCCCATAAACGACACCAGACTTCACAGCTGTTGTTTATTGAAGGGCAGATGTACTTAATGGACTGCGGTGAGGGGACTCAGTTACTTTTAAAGCGCTATAATGTCAAAATTCAGCGCATCAACAATATTTTCATCTCCCATTTACACGGAGATCATTATTTAGGCGTTATGGGGCTTTTATCTACTATGCACTTGACTGGTAGAAAAAAAGCCCTTAATCTTTATGCTCCAGCTGGTTTGGCAGAAATTATTACGCTTCAGCTAAAGTATTCTGAAACCATCTTCAACTACGACATCAACTTTGTAGCCGTTGACCCTACGATCAACAAGGTGGTGCATGAAGATGATTTTGTAAGCGTTTCATCCATTCCCTTAAATCACAGAATCCCTTGTGCCGGTTTTCTTTTTTCTGAAAAGCCAAAAAAACGCAGGATCAATAAGGAAATGTTACCCACAGATTTTTCAGTTCGAAATATCATTAAGCTGAAAAATGGAGAAGACATTTTAGACCATGATGGAAAGGTACTTTATGAAAATGAAGCACTGACCTTTCCTCCAAAGCGGATATATAAATATGCTTTCTGCTCAGATACTAAATATGACGAATCGATCATTCCGATAATAGAAGGCGTTGATTTGCTCTATCATGAAACTACTTTTCTAGAAGAGCACATGGACAGGGCCGCCAATACCTACCATTCTACAGCCAAAGAGGCAGCCACAATTGCTAAAAAAGCAAATGTTGGCAAATTACTCATGGGCCATTTTTCTATTCGCTATAAAGAATTAGAACCGCTTCGCTATGAGGCTCAAACAATTTTCCCTAATTCTGAATTAGCTATAGAAGGAGAAGATTTTATCCTTGACGATATTCAATGATGCCCCATGGCCGAATCAATTCTAAAAAATAAAAAGACCAACCTATTCCTTATTCTAAGTGGCATATTTATCACGAATGCGCTAATCGCGGAATTAATAGGTGGTAAAATCTTCTCTTTAGAGAAAACATTAGGCTTTCTTCCACTCGACATCCCATTATTTGGTGATTTTCTAATGCAATTCAACCTTACTGCTGGTGTGGTTTTATGGCCTGTTGTATTTATTACTACAGATATTATCAATGAGTATTTTGGAAAGAAGGGGGTTAAAAGAATTACTTATATCACAGTTGGCTTAATCGCCTATGCCTTCATAGTGATTTATTTGGCTATGAAATTAGTCCCAGCCGATTTTTGGTTAAGCGTAAATGCCACAGACTCTAATGGAAACCCTCTAAATATTAATGAGGCTTTTCAAAAGGTCTTTTCACAAGGCTTAAATATCATTTTCGCTTCATTGATCGCTTTTCTCGTAGGCCAATTTGTTGACGTATATGTTTTTCATAAACTTCGAAAAGTGACTGGGCAGAACAAAATCTGGCTCAGGGCTACAGGTTCCACGCTGATTTCTCAGTTCATCGATAGTTTTTTAGTATTGATTGTAGCCTTCTATTTTCTAGGCCCATGGTCGCTTACACAAGTACTGGCTGTCGGCATGACTAATTACATCTATAAGTTCTTTATAGCGGTAATCCTTACCCCAATTCTTTATGTAGCGCATTATTTCATAGACAATTATCTGGGCAAAGAAATGTCAGAAGAACTGCAAGCAGAAGCCAGCGAACAAAGCGGAGATAAAATTTTTTAAGTTGCTATCGAAAGAAATTATCGAGGATGACCGCGGTAGCAATCGCCACATTCAACGACTCTGCTCCTCCTCTTCTAGGAATATGAATTGAATTAGTAATAAATGGCTCAAGTGCTTTATTAATCCCCTGAGATTCATTTCCCATTAAAATTACACCTGTTTTACTTAAATCACTTTTATAGATATTCTCTCCTTCAAGCAAAGCCCCATAAACGGGTAGCTGGGTTTCGGCCAAAACCTTTTCTAAATCTGCATACCCCACTTTGACTCTCGTAAAAGAACCCATACTAGAGTTAATCACTTTTGGATTGTAGAAATCAGCCGACTCTAGTGAACAAACGATTTGCTTTATACCATACCAATCTGCTATGCGAATAATCGTCCCTAGATTACCGGGATCACGTACATCGTCTAAAGCCAAAATATGTTCATGAGCAGGCATGCTGAATGGAGCTGATGGTAACATATCCACTATAGCAATGGCTGCATTATTTGATAAGAAAGTACCAACAGACTGTAGGTCGCTTTCCTTCACTTCAATGACTTCTCTAGCCTTTTTGATCAAAGCAGCAGATAGACTTGATTTGAAATCGGAAGTCACCAATAAATAATCTACGTTAAAGCCAGATTGAAGCACTTCTACCACTCCTTTTGCACCTTCAACAATAAACTTACCTTCTTGATGGCGATATTTTTTTAATTGGAGAGATTTAAAGTACTTTATCAATCGTTTAGAAAGCATATTTGAAGCTATTTGTGAAGTCGGGAAAATTACTCTTATTTTTTGTTTTTTTAATCAGCCTTGCAACTTCTTGTACGGGAGTAAAGTATTTGGAAGATGGCGAAAAATTGCTTTACAACCAAAGTATCGAAGGGGTTGAAAAGGCTAACAAATCTGAGCTATCTGATCAAATAACGCTCAGCCCCAATATCCGATTCCCAATCATTGGGCCAATCGGGGCTTTCATTTACGAAACTGGCGAAAACAATTTCGACACTACTGCTATCAATAAAAACAGACGTGAGTTTATCCAAAAAATGGATACTAAGATTGCCGAAAAGCAAGCAAAGGATGCGAATTTCTCGAAATTGGAATCCAAAAAAGCCAGAAAACTTGATCGTTATCAGAACAAATTGCGCAACGGCAATTTCAGAATGCGCACAGGAAGTCCTTTAGCTGTCTATGACGATAATGCCATTGAAAACACAAAATCAAGAATTGAAGTCTATTTACGAAATCACGGATTTTCAAAAGCCACTGTAGAAATTGAAACCAAAGAGAAAAAAAGAAAAGTAGATCAGAAGTTTATCATCAATGAAGGTCCACTGCTTTTTTTAGACAGTTTGATCTTAAGAACAGGAGATACCACCATTACCAAATTGATTAACTCGACTGCGTCCAAATCCTTCCTGAAAAAAGGAGACTCCTATAATAAAGATAATGTTGATGCTGAACGTACTCGAATTGAGTCGCTCCTTAAAGACAATGGCTATTTCTATTTCACCAAAGGTTTTATTGAATTCAATGCCTATTTCGATCCAGAAACAAGGGATCTGTGGTTAAGCACTATTATCAACAAACCTTCAGACAAGCCCTACCACCAAGTCTATAAGATGGATTCCATTATTTTCAATACCAGTGGCACAGAAATACCCAAGGATACTACCACATTTCAAGACATTACCTACACTTTTGGTTTCAACGATTATTCACCCAAAGTGCTCGATACCCGATTAAGTTTTAGGAAAAACACGCTTTATAATTATAGTGATGTAAACAATACACAAAGGCAACTTTTGGCCATCGACATGTTCAGATATGCGAATATCAACTTTGATACTACGCTGGTAGAAGGTAAAATGATAGCAAACATATACAGCGCTCCTCTGAAGAAATTTCAGCTGAGTCAGGAATTGGGCGTCAATGTTAGTAATAGCTACCCTGGCCCATTCTATAATCTATCATTCAAGAATCGAAATGTTTTTGGAGGGATGGAAATATTGGAATTGAATGGATTCATTGGTACTGAAGGTATTGCGCAAGCTACAACTGATCAAGGCGCTTATAAGAGTTTTCAATACGGGGGTAATTTAACTTTGAGTTTTCCTAGATTTATCACTCCCTTCCCATCTAGGAAATTGAACTTAAAAACTTTCAACCCTAAAACTGCGACCTCTGTAGGTTATGCCTTTACTGATAGACCAGAATATGTTAGGACCAATATCAATGGTACATTTTCTTACCGTTGGCAGAATCTTAAGGGTAATAAAAGCTATACTCTCAACATTGCAGATGCCAACCTAATAAATACTCTAAAAGTTGACTCCCTTTTTCAAAATTTACTAAACCAACTTGCTGATCAAGGGAATACGCTATTTCTTTCTTTCAATCCATCTTTTGTAAGTAGTACTTCTTTTAATGCGACCATTAATAATGATTATTCAAACTCTCTAACGCCATCCTCATTTTTCAGGTATTTTATGGAAGCAGCAGGAACCTCTTTCAACTTTGTTGGTACCGGACTTTTAGAAAGGCAAGAACTAGCTTATTACCAATTCTTAAAATTTCAGGTAGATTATAGACGCTATTATCCATTGAAAAATCAGTCTGCCTTAGCGCTTAGGGCAAATCTAGGTGTTGCTGATCCATATATTGGAAGAAAGGAAAGCAACAATGCCTTACCCTACGAAAAATTCTTCTTTACCGGAGGTAGTAATAGTAATCGAGCTTGGAGTCCTAGAAGGTTAGGCCCTGGTTCGTCATTCCCCTATTTATTGGATGAAAATAACGAAAACGTGAGAGACGAAAATGGCAACTTAGTACCTAATCTTTCCAATAACAGTTATCAATTTGAACAACCTGGTGAAATTCTGCTCGAACTGAATGCAGAATATAGATCGAACATTGTCGGTTTCTTAGATTGGGCTGTATTTGTTGATGCAGGTAATATTTGGAGACTCTCTGATAATACACAAACGAATACCTCTTCTATTACTCTAGTCTCCCCTGGAGCGGATTTTGAGCTCAATAGGTTCTATAAAGAAATTGCTGTTGGCGCTGGTTTAGGTTTACGATTCGATTTCTCTTTTCTAGTTTTTAGAGTAGATATGGGGCATAAACTTAGAGACCCTAGGTATGAAGAAGGCCAACGTTGGAGACGATTGTTTAGTCAAAGATCACAAACCGTTTTCAACATTGCCGTAGGATATCCTTTCTAAGGAAATTGGATATGCTCTAATAATCTCCTTATCAATAATTTAACAATTCAGCTATTGCCGTTTCTACCTTCTCTGGTGTCGGTAGCATTTGCTTTTCTAAATCGGCATTTAGTGGGATTGCTGGTAGACTTACTGCGCCATAAGTCATCACTGGTGCATCTAAAACACGGAAGCATTCTTTCGATATCCTTCCAGCCAAAGACTCAGCAAATGAATTCAATAAAGGCTCCTCTGTAAGCACCAAAGCTTTATTATGTCTTTTCACAGAAGCCACTACAGCTTCCCAATCCAAAGGATTTAAAGTTCTTAAGTCAAGAATTTCTACCCTACCCTCGAAGGTTTTGCTAGCTGCTTTGGCCCAATGCACTCCCATACCATAGGTAATTACTGTGCAGCTTTCACCATTTTCTATGGCCTCGGAACTTGCCTCTTGTTCAATTCTGGCTTTGCCTAAAGGAATGATGTAATCCTCATCTGGCTCGAAGGTTTTAGCTGTATCGGTACCTGGTACTTTAGACCAATACAAGCCCTTATGCTCTAACATTACCACAGGATTTGGGTCATAGAAAGCCGCTTTCATCAAACCTTTCATATCTGCTGCATTCGAAGGATAAACCACCTTGATGCCTCTGATATTCAAAAGTGTGGATTCAATACTACCTGAATGGTAAGGCCCGCCTCCACCATAAGCACCAATCGGCACTCTGATCAAAGATTGGATTGGAAACTGACCGTTTGACAAGTAGCAACTTTTTGAAAGCTCCTCTACCAACTGATTGATACCCGGCCAGATGTAATCTGCAAATTGAATTTCTACAATGGCCTTAGCCCCTACAGTCGACATGCCCGCAGTAGAACCTACAATATATGCCTCTTGAATTGGAGTATTAAAAACCCGATTGTCTCCGTATTTATGTGCCAGGGTAGCGGCTTCTCTAAATACTCCTCCTAAAGCCCCTCCTACATCTTGCCCGTAAAATAAGGCCTCAGGGTGATCTTTTAAAATATCGTCTACAGCGTGTAGCGCGGCATCCACCATCACCACTTTTTCAGCACCTCTAGGTTTGCGTTGCCCTTTTTCTTTAGTAACCGAAGTTTCGGCAAATTCGTGATCTGCGAAAGTAGAAAGTTCAGGATCATCTGCATTCAAGGCCCTTGCAAATTCAGATTGAACGAACACAATGGCCTCGTCCTCCATTTTGACTAACTGAGCCTCTTTGAAGCCTGCCTTCTTTAATTCTTTTCTTAGTTGAGGAATTGGATCTTGTTTCTGATGCTCATCCAAATCTCCGCGGTACCATTCTTTACGAACACCTGAAGTATGGTGTCCTAAAAGCGGCACTTTGGCATGCACTAAAATGGGAGCTCGGTTTTCTCTCACATAGTTGAAAGCTTTTTCAAGCCCTTGATATGAGTCGACAAAATCACTTCCATCCACGCGCATCCGCTCCATTCCTGTAAAGCCAGATACAAATTCATAAGCATCCATGGCGCGCATTTCTTTGCCAGTAGCAGAAATACCCCAATCATTATCTTGAATTAAATAAACGATTGGCAATTGGTGTAATACCGCCATTTGAAATGCCTCAGAAACTTCTCCTTCTGTCACCGAGCCATCACCTAATGAGCATAAAACCACAGGCTTTTCATCAGGTTTATTCAAGCCTTGACTTTCCAAGTAATGAATTCCATGCGCCATTCCCGTTGCTGGTATGGCCTGCATTCCTGTAGCTGAACTTTGGTGTGGTATGGTAGGGAAGCCTTTTCTTTTTAATGATGGATGGCCGTAGTAAGTTCTTCCTCCAGAAAACGGATCATCTTTTTTCGCCATCAACTGAAGCATCAATTCGTAAGGTGATAATCCAATGCCTAGCAGGATCGATTCATCTCTGTAATAAGGTGCAGCAAAATCATATGATTTTAAGTGAAACCCAGCTGCTAATTGAATGGCTTCATGACCACGTGAGGTACTGTGGACATATTTACTGCTTATCGATTTATTCTCTTCATAGGTCACCGCCATGTTTAAAGCAGTCTGCATCAACCGATAGGCCTTTTCAAGAATTTCTTTAGGCAGAAAACTTTCTTTAATCTTGGTTGCTGAATTACTTTGAGGTTCGATAACTTCCATGTTTAAGTTGGGCTGTGGCCAAAATTAACCAATATTTTCAAACGATTGCCACAAAAACCTAACGATAGTTAGGCAATCTATTCAATTAACGAAATTGCCTTTCAACTGTTTATTATACTTTTGTGTTTATGGCGATGACAGACAAAGATTCAATCACGCAAATATTCAGAAATATTCAAGATCACATCTGCAAGGAAATCACCAATGCAGATGGGAAAGGGAGTTTTATTGAAGATCCGTGGGAAAGACCCGGAGGCGGAGGCGGTATTAGCCGGGTAATGCGGCATGGCGCGATTATCGAAAAAGGCGGTGTTAATTTTTCTGCAGTGCACGGTAAGACTCCAGAAAAGATTTTGAGTTCGTTTGGACTAGAGGAAGGTGAATTCTTCGCTACTGGCGTTTCAATTGTATTGCACCCCGAAAATCCACTGGTACCAATCATTCACATGAACATTCGCTATTTCGAAATGTCGAATGGTAATTTCTGGTTTGGTGGTGGCATTGACTTAACCCCGCACTATATCGATAAGGACGATGCCCGTTACTTCCATGAGAAAATGAAAGCGGTTTGTGATAAACACCACCCTACTTATTACAAAGAATTTAAACCATGGGCGGATGATTATTTCTTCATCAAACACAGGCAAGAGACACGAGGTATAGGTGGGATTTTCTTCGATCACTTGGGTGAAGACAGCAAATTCAGCAAAGCTGAGCGTTTAGAATTTGTAAAGGATGTAGGCTTGGCTTTTGCTCCTATCTATACTTACTTTATGCGAAAAAATGCTAAAATGCCTTATGGCAAAAGGGAAAAAGAATGGCAAATGCTTCGCAGAGGACGATATGTGGAATTCAATTTAGTCTATGACCGCGGCACTAAGTTTGGCTTGGACACTGATGGCAGAGTTGAATCCATTCTAATGAGTTTGCCAGCCATGGCGGGTTGGGAATATGACTTCAAACCGCCTGCGCTAAGTAGAGAAGAGCAAACGCTTAAGGGTTTAAAAAAGGGAATTAACTGGCTCGATTAAGTGATAGATCAACTAGAACAATGGGACAAATCACTTTTCCTCTGGCTTAACCAGGCGCATAATGCTGTCGCTGACTTTCTTATGATTGGGGTGAGCAATAAGTTCGTTTGGATTCCACTTTATCTCTTGCTGTTATTCTGGTTATTCAAATACAACAAGCAATATGTGTGGTTGGCAATCTCTCTTGGCCTACTGATCTTAATCAGTGATCAGATTGCTTCTGGAATTTTAAAACCATGGGTGGGCAGACTTAGGCCCTGCCATGACCCATCAATTTCAAACCTAGTCCATGCCCCAGATGGTTGTGGTGCTAAATTTGGTTTCGTCTCATCTCACGCTTCCAATATGTTTGCCATCGCCACTTTTTGTTGGCTGTGTTTGCGAACCCACTTCAAATTTATCTGGTTGCTATTACCATGGGCTGCGCTCATTGCTTATAGTAGAATCTATTTAGGTGTTCATTTTCCTGGTGATGTAATTGCCGGAGCCTTGATTGGCGTATCAGCGGGCTATATATGTTTTTCCTTTTACAAAAAAATGAAACAGCTCAAGAAAAGTATTTAAACTAAAAACAGAATGAAAAAAGACGCCATCGTATTTAAGTACTTCAAAAGGATTTTCGAAGACTATCAAGTACTTGTTTCAGTAAACCCAATTGATTTTTCTGGCACTGAATTGATTATTCATCCTGACGGAAAAGTGGAGAAAACGGATATTCAGTTTGATGAAGAAATCTTTGATGATTTAACCGAAGACGAATTCGTTGAAAGCAGTCCTTTGGAATTTCAACTCTACATGAAAAAGGATTTCTTTGAAAGGAAAGATTAGATCAACTGGTTCTCGAAAGCAAATTTCACAAGCCCCGCTATATTCTTCACCCCTAATTTGTTGACGATATTCTTGCGATGCGTATCGACTGTGAATGAGCTGATCATCAATTTTTCGGCAATTTCGTTCGTGGTAAATTCTGTAGCGATAAGCTTGATAATTTCGACCTCGCGTTTTGTCAATAAAACTTCGTTAACCGCCTTTTTTGTCTTTTCTAAGCTATCGAAAAGCGTACCAGTGACATCTTCTCCATAGTATCTTCTGCCCTCATTCACCTCGTTAATAGCATAGACGAGTTCTTTCTTTCCTGAATTTTTGAGAATACACCCTTCGACACCCAATTCAATCAACTGCTTGGTGAACTGAGGGTTATTGTGCATTGTAAGTATTAGCGTGTTTACATGAATGCCTTGCTTATCCATCTGGCGGACGACTTCGATTCCATCCATTTCAGGCATATTGATATCCAGTAACAAAACATCAACACCTTCAACCCCAAGCGCTCTTAAGGCGTGTTCACCATTCAAGGCAGTACCCGCAACTTTAATGTTTTCAACATCCTCTAGAATAGATGAAATACCATCAAGCACCATTTGGTGATCATCAACTAAAAAAACTCTAATCATTATTTAAAGGAATATCGATTGAAATTGTTGTACCTCCGCCTTTGCCAGAATCAATATGGAAACTGCCATTGAGCTTTGCCACTCGGGCCTTGAGGTTGATTAAACCAATGCCTCCCTTTTCATTTGAATTGGAAAGATTGAAACCCACTCCGTCATCTTCAACAATCAAGTTTAAGCTATCCCCACTTCTGTTGAGTTGGATATTGGTCTCTTTGGCCTTGGCATGTTTTAAAATATTGCTCAACAACTCCTGCACTATCCTATAGAGTTGTAGCTCTTGCTCAGCATTGAGAGCACCTTTAATATCATTTGAATATATACCTACTTTAAGTTTGCCGGTTGAGCTAATTTTATCTTTTAGTTCTTCTAGTGCAGGGATTAAACCGAATTTAGTAAGGACACCAGAGAGTAAATCATGAGAGATTTCTCGGACTTCTTTAGTGGCTTGGTCTAACAGCTCAGAGGCTTTAAGGAACTTCTGATTTTTTGCATCTGTCGTATCTATTCTCTCTTCAAAGGCACTGAAATGAAGCTTCACCATAGAGAGCATTCCGCCTAAGCGATCATGCAAATCCATAGCCACACGTTTCCTCTCAGATTCTTGACCTTGCAACACCCCTTGAAGTGAAGCTATTTCTTGCTCTTGAAGGAGTTCATCAATTTGCTGTTTGTTGATTTCTTCATTTTTCTCAGCTAAAAGCGTCATGTTCTTTCTTCGCTGATTCACGATATAAAGCCAAACCGAAATAATCAATATCAAAGCTACAGCCACAACAAGTATTATGAATTTAGATTTACGTTGTTGCTCGGCTATATTCTTTTGGCGTTCGTTTTCTAGCTCCAATGAGGCTGTGTTGTATTTTTCCCTTAGGTCAAGGATTTCGTCATTCGTGCCTTCAACAAAAATCTTCTGCGCTATGGAATCAGATTTGACTCGATATTCATAGGCCATTTTATAGTCTTCTCGTTTTTTAGCAAATTCTGCTAAATCATTCAATGCAAGTCTAGCATCATCCTTGAACCCCAGTGATTTGGCTATTTCATATGCCCTTGTCATGTGAAAGTTAGCACTATCAAAACTCTCTAATTTGAAATAAGTAATTCCCAAGATTCGCTCATCTATACCAATAAATCGTTGATTACCCATTTCAATATCAATCTCTATTACTTCCTTCCCTTTTTGAATAGCGAGTTCATACTGTTCAGTATCATTATATAAAGTGACTAAATTACTCAAAAGAGATGTCACCATTTCCTTATTACCCTGTTCCTCAAACAGAACAATTGTTTTGTCATAATAATAAATAGCAGAATCAAGATTTCCGTCTAACTGGTATGACCCACCTATACCGTACCAAGCATTATTTTCCAAGCGCTTGTTTCCAGTTATTTTTGATAATTTAATGGCTTTGTAGTAATAGTTACGAGCAACTTGAGTCTCTCTAAGTTCAAAGAATACTGCTGCGGCTCCTATTGCAGCTCGAATTTGAAACTCGATATTTCCATCGATTAGGGCTTGTCTTTCTACTTCACGAAATAATACAAGAGCTGAATCATATTTTGACTCAGCTCTCATTCTTTCACCCCTAGCTCTCATTTCTTCAAGAGGGTTGACTTGTTGGGGAATAAAATGACCCCAACTTAAGATAATAATGAATAATAATTTCAATCCCATTTTCTTAATTCCCTGAACCTGGAGGCTTTACAGGCCCACCACCTTCAGTCCCCTCATCATCAAGTGTTGGTTCCGTTGGATCAGGGTCTGGATCTGGTGTCCTTGTCACCCAACTCTTAGTTTGCAATAATTCTTGGTTTCGAAAAACCACACACACACGTTTTAATTCCATCATTGTATTTATGTTTAATTGAAGATATTAATTTCTAAATGCAGATGACCATTTTAAGGTGGCGAAAGTGTTTTCGACCTCGACCTTAAAGTAAGCAATTTGCTCACAGCCAGAAAATACCTAAAACTAGTGATAATAAACTTGTATTATTTTCTCTTTCAAGTTTTACAGTCTGCAATTTCTTAATACCTTTGCGCTCGGCAGAGGGATGCGACCAGCTCCCGCTGAACTCCCCCAGGCTGGGAACAGAGCAAGGGTAAGCGGTTGTAGCGGTGCGACATCCCGATGCCTTTTTTTTTACTCCTCATCTTCGTATTATTACAGGCGCTATCTTTTTTTTATGTCTGTCTATCTTGCTGAATTCATCGGAACTGCTGTTTTACTCTTCTTCGGAAACGCTATAAACGCAGCCACTACACTTAATTTTTCATATGCTAAAGGATCGGGATGGATCATCACCACTATTGGTTGGGGATTGGCCGTTACTTTCGGCATTTATGCTGCTGGTGAAATCAGTGGCGCCCACCTTAACCCTGCCGTAACTATCTCATTAGCCATCGCTGGTGATTTTGCATGGAATTTAGTCCCCGGCTACATTATTGCGCAGGTATTAGGCGCTATGTTGGGAGCCACCTTTACATGGCTACAATATTTACCTCACTGGGGCAAAACCGAAGACCAAGGCGCTAAACTTGGGGTATTCTGTACCGCTGGAGCCATAGATCAAAAAGGATCAAACTTGCTTAGTGAAATCTTAGGCACCATGGTTTTGATCTTTGGGCTTTTAATGATTGGTGCCAACAAGTTTACGGATGGCCTCAATCCTCTTGTCGTAGGTGGACTTATTGTGGTGATAGGCATGGCACAAGGTGGATCAACAGGTTACGCCATCAATCCAGCGCGTGATTTCGGCCCTAGATTAGCGCACTTTCTTTTACCCATTAAGGGCAAAGGAAGTTCTAAATGGAATTATGCTTGGATTCCCATTGCAGGCCCTATCATAGGTGGAGGGCTAGGCGCAGGACTTTATCAAATTGCGTTCAATGGAAGTACTGGGCCTTTGGCTTGGACTTGCATAAGTATCAGTCTTCTTACCATCGTGTATGCGATAATTGAAGAGCGCAAGAAGTAATTTCTGAATACTCTTGATCATCCTATTAACATGATCAAAATCAGCTTTTTAACCTCCTGTTTTACTTAGTTTTGTTCCATGTCGATCAATAACAAAGTTTTCAAGCTAGTCGCTGTTTGCCTTATTTGTTTGGCCGTTGTGACTGGTATTGTACTATTGATCGAAGCCATTTAAACCAAAATCATTATGAAAGTAAATATGGGTAGTTCGGACAGAGTAATTAGAGTATTACTTGCCGCTGTTATTGCTATTTTGTTTTTCACCAACGCTATCACAGGCACCGTTGGCATCATACTTTTATCGCTTGCAGGCGTTTTTGTACTTACAAGCTTAGTAAGCTTTTGCCCACTCTATACCATCTTTGGATTGAGCACCTGTCCGATGAAGAAATAGAATAAAAAAGCCTCCTGTACAGATTGTACAAGAGGCTTTAAGCAAATCATAATCTTAGTTTAAATCACTCCCAACTCTTTGCCTACTTGCGTAAACGCTTCAATGGCTTGGTCTAAATGATGTCTTTCATGGCCCGCAGAAACCTGAACTCTGATTCTGGCTTGACCTTTAGCCACCACTGGGAAGAAGAAACCGATTACATAAATCCCCTTTTCCAAAAGT
>JBLIKG010000022.1:0-16696 GCA_047636255.1 Roseivirga sp.
AGCAGAAATCACGGTGATTTTAGCATCACTCAATTTTCGCACATGTCGTGCGGTAGTGATTCCAGAAATTCCATTGCCAATAATTACGATGTGTTGCATAGCTGGATTGATAAAGCCCAAGGTGGTGCTTTTAGTTGCCTACTGATGTCATTTCTACGACCTCAATAGTTTTAATCTTAAAGTGCACTTCATTTAGATTTAGGGAATTTAAGAATTATCTACTCCACTTTACTAATCCATAGAGATTAGAAGCAATGTTTTAATATTGGTGCAACCTTTTGAATTCCCTTTTATCTTTAGTGCAGATTTAACCACACAGTTATGAATACTTTAAACAAGATTTCGAAACGAATAATGATGATTTCTTTTTTGGCCTTAATGTCAGTAAGTGCATTTGGTCAGGCTAGAGAGAAAAGAGAAATCTCAGGGGTAACAGAATTGAGTGTTAGTCATGCTTTTGCGGTAGAAATAAGAATTGGTAATAAAGAATCTTTAGAAATAGAAATTGATGAGGATTACATGAAGGATGTAATTACCGAAGTAAGAGGTGGGCGCTTATTCATTAAGATGAGAGATCAATCGGGAAGAAAAGGGTATAGATTAAGAGACACCCCAAGGGCCTATTTAACTGTGAAGTCATTGAAATCAATAAGTGCTAGCGGAGCCGTTTCAATTAAGTCACCTGATGTTATAAAAGGCAGTAGATTGGATATTGAGGTATCTGGTGCTTCTGTTCTTGACTTAGAAATTAACGTTGATGATCTTTATTTAGAAGCTTCTGGCGCTTGTGTAATTACGTTAGAAGGCAGAGCAAGAGAGCAAGAGGTAAAGACTAGCGGTGCTACTACCTATAGCGCATATGACTTAGAAAGTGAAGTTGCTGATATAAGAGTAAATGGTGCTGGTACAGCTAAAGTGAATGTATCACAGAAATTAGATGTTCGCGCTTCGGGTGCTTCGAGTATTAGGTATAGGGGAAATCCTTCGGTAAATTCAGATAGTTCAGGTGCCTCAAGCATCAGAAAGGGTGAATAAATGATTAATAAACTAGAACCCTGAAGCGAAGTCGAAAGATTTTCTTCAGGGTTTTTATTATCCTTTGAATTTCTGAAGCAGTATTCTGGCAGCATTTAAGGCTGGCAATTCACCTGATTGAACCGCCTTTTCTATCGATTTTAATTCCTTTAATACGGCTGGGTGAGTATAGAACTCTTGTTCCAAAAGCGATTGAATATTCTCTTTCATCCATTGTAAGTTCTGCTCTTTTCTATTACCGTCAAAAAAACTGTTGGCTTTAGACTGATGAACATATTTTTCAATCATTTCCCAAATGGGGTCTAAACCCTCGCTTTGTAGGGCCGAACAGGTTCTTACTTCTGGAATCCAACCAGAGTCGGATACAGGGAAAAGATGCAAAGCGTTTTGATATTCAACTTTTGCACGTAGAGCGGCTTTAATATTTTCACCATCCGCTTTATTGATCACAACAGCATCGGCCATTTCCATGATGCCCTTTTTTATGCCTTGAAGTTCATCACCGGCCCCGGCTAGCATCAGTAAAAGAAAGAAATCTACCATACCGTGCACCAAGGTTTCTGACTGACCAACACCAACTGTTTCAATAAAGATGACATCATAACCTGCGGCTTCGCAGAGTAGCATTACCTCTCTGGTTTTTCCGCTTACTCCACCTAGGGTTGTTCCAGAGGCTGATGGACGAATAAATGCATTTGGATTCCGAGAAAGGCTTTCCATTCTAGTTTTATCCCCTAAAATGCTGCCTTTATTAAGTTGGCTGCTTGGATCAACCGTGAGTACTGCCAGTTTTTTTTCTTGTTCAGTTATATATTCGCCAAACGATTCAATAAAGGTGCTTTTTCCAACACCTGGTACACCCGTAATCCCGATTCGAATAGATTGACCGGAAAATGGAATGATGGCTTCTAGTAGTTCTTGTGCTAGCGCAATGTCTGTCGCCAAGTTACTTTCAACTAAAGTAATGGCTCGGCTCAAAATCACTCGATCTGAATTGAGAATGCCTTCCGTGTATTCTTTTATGCTGAGTCTTTGTAGTTTCGCCATCTTCTCATTCGAATGTAATAATTATTTAACTTGGGCTCATTGGCTTTCATAATAATCGACTCAAATATTTAAAATTGAATGGGACTTTCAAATCGCAGAAAATTCATTTTAATACTGTTGGCTTCATTATTTGTACTGTCTGCAATTATCACTGCTATGAATCAAAAATCTATTCATCTCTTATATCCAAAAAAGATTTCTAACGTCAGTCCTAGTATTGCGAATGAGCTGATTCTTGATAATGAGATCTTGATTTTAGATGTACGAAATCCAGAGGAGTACGATGTCAGTCATTTGGCAAAAGCCATTAGATATGAACCTGATTTGGTCAATGGTTTGGAACTCGATACGCCTATCGTTGTTTATTGCACAGTGGGGGTTCGCAGTGGAAAGCTGGCCAAGGAACTTCAAGACAAAGGCTTTACCAATGTGAAAAACATTGATTTGGGTCTTATTAACTGGAAAAACAAGGGCTTCGAAGTGGTTGACAAGAATGGTGAACCTACAGAAAAAGTGCATGTTTATAATCGCTTTTTTGGAACATGGTTAAAAAAGGGAGAGGGAGTTAAGTGAAATTATGACAGAGGAATTACTGATCATTTTTGTTAAAAATCCAGAATTAGGAAGGGTTAAAACCCGACTCGCTGCTACCGTAGGTGACGAAGTGGCTTTGGATATTTATAAGCGATTGCTCGATAGAACCAAACAGATGACAAGTGCTTTGCCTTTTGATAAGACAGTTTTCTATGACCGAATCTTAGCTGAAGAGGATCTTTGGAACGCTAAAGGCTTTACCAAAGATATTCAACCAGAAGGAGACTTGGGCGAGCGAATGTCCACTGCTTTTCAAAGGTCTTTTAAGAAAGGCTATAAACGTATCTGCATTATTGGAAGCGACTGTTATGAGCTTACCACAGAAATTCTGTCAGATGCCTTTAGCGCACTCAAAAGCAAGAATACAGTAATTGGAGGAGCCAAAGATGGGGGTTATTATTTGGTCGGAATGAATCAGTGGTTACCAGAAATATTCGAGAATAAGGCTTGGAGTACCGCTGAGGTTTATCCTTCTACGATAAAGGATTTCAAAGAATTGGGAATGACTTTTACGGAGTTGCCAAAGTTGAATGATATTGACAGAGAGGAAGATTTAGGGTCTTGGGCAGATGATTTATTAACAAAAAAATAAGTTCATGAAAAACATAATGCTATTGTCGTTGGTGTATCTCGTTTTTGGATGTTCAAACTCAGAACTTGAACAAGTTGAAAGCATCAAAATCGCTCATTTCAATTACGATTGGGCAATGGACAAAATTTGGGAAGACGGTAAAGCAGAGGTGGCTCACTACAATGCAGAGATGGTTATATATGGCAAAGTCAGACACTTTGATAACGTTTTTATCACCGTTAAGGAAGAGTTTAACGAAGAATGGAATGTAAAGACCAATGACTACAAACGAAGCGATTTATTTAGTGTGATGAAAGTGAATAAGTTTGCCAGAATTGAAACTGAAAATTACCCATATCACTATTTAACCAGCCTATTCTTTAAGCGTGAAGGCCCAACAGAGTTGTATAAAATGACCCACACGGGTCAAGAATGGTGCGGCAATACCTTCAAGCAATTCCTCCTGAATAATGATCACTACGAATATGACTACAACAGCTATTTTGATGACTCAGGAGATGGTGAAATGCAGATTAATGAAAGAAATTTACTTTGGGAAGATCAATTAAGTTACGCTTTAAGAGCGCTGAAGTTTGAGGACAAACTTAGCTTTGAATATAAAGTAGTAGAATCACAACTGAATACTAAGGTGAGAAAGCCAACCATTTATCAAGCTAAATTTTCGGTTTCAGAAGAGCCAAATAATTGGAAAGTTGAAGTCCAATTGGATGGAGAAAAAGTGAACGGATACCTTTTTGAGAAAGACTATCCTAATATTTTGTTGAAGCAAACCTCTTGGAATGGCTATAACTTGCAGCTAGATTCAGTGAGCAGGTACCAATACTGGAGATAGTAAGCTTCTTTTTCGTTAATTTAAAAGAGTCTTAAACAAGAAGTCAGGATGTCAGAATTGGTCATTACCTCATTATTCATTTACCCCATAAAATCACTTGCTGGAATTTCCCTTAACGACTCGTTCGTTGAAAGCAGAGGTTTGAAATTTGATCGCAGATGGATGCTTGTAGATGCGAACAACCAATTCATTACCCAACGAGAACATCCAAAAATGGCTTTTCTTCAGCCAGAGATTACGGAATCATCCATAATTGTTGCGCACAGAAAGCAAAATATAGCACCGATCATTATCTCGTTCTCAGAACCTAATTCAGCGCCAGAAATGGTAACTATTTGGGATGATACTTGTCCTGCAAAAGAAGTCAGCAAAGAGGCGAATGACTGGTTCAGTAAGGTGCTTGAAATGGATTGTCGACTAATGTACATGTATGATACATCCATTAGACAAGCAGACCAACAATATGCTATTAACGAAACTGATAAAGTTAGTTTTGCTGATGGTTATCCTGTTCTAATGGTCAGTGAAGAGTCGATGAATCTGTTGAATCAAAAAATGGGTTTGGATTATGGCATCGAGCGATTTAGACCTAATGTCGTTTTCAAAGGGGGTAATCCACATCAGGAAGACACCTTAAGAAAGGTGCAAATTGGTGAGGTTGAACTTTATGGCGTAAAGCCCTGTGCTAGATGTGTGCTGACGACCATCGATCCTCAAACTACGGAGCAGGGAAAAGAACCACTTAAAACACTTTCTTCTTATCGAAAACTCAACAATAAGATCTTATTCGGGGAGAATTTTATACCAACCAAAGACGGACAAATTAAGGTTGGAGACTCGTTGAGGGCTATGGAGATTAAGAAGGGTCCTTTTTAGCTAGCCTTCTTCTTGGCTGTGATTTTTACCTGAGCTCATTTTAAATGAAAAAAAATGGCGCCATTTAGACGCCATTTGATTCGATTTATCCTTTAAGATTTAATTTACTTCTAAAGACTTCTCTTTATGTTTTTTGATTTGTCTTCGTAAAGCTTCTGTACAATGGTCAGTTGCTGCCTCGAAAGATCCGTTGGTTTTTTCTGCGAAGAGTTGATCTCCGGGAACGTTCAGTTTAATCTCCACTGTTTTGTTTTCAATACCTTGATTATTCACTCTTAAAATTACTTCCGCGTCAATAGTGCGGTCGTAAAAGGTGTCCAGTTTATCTAATTTCTTTTGAATAAAGTCGATCAATTTGCTGTCTGCATTGAAGTGGACTGATTGAATTTGAACTTTCATAATTGTAAAAATTTAAGAGTTAAACTTATGCTTTAGGGTGTGCTTGATCAAAAACTACTTTCAGCTTTTCAAGCGAATTATGTGTGTATACCTGCGTTGCCGCTAAACTACTGTGCCCTAAAAGATCTTTCACAGCATTAAGATCTGCACCTTTGTTTAAAAGATGCGTTGCGAACGTATGGCGTAGTGCATGGGGGCTTTTTTTCTCCGTAGAAGAAATCATATTCAAGAAGCTTTTGACATTTCTATAAATAAGCATCGGATAAGCTTTATCCCCACTGTTGTTTACGATCAAATATGAGTCAAGATTGTCATCAAAGAGATGATTTTTCTCAGTTTTATAGTTTTTTATGATTTGTTGAAGAGAATGTGAAATCGGAATGATTCTCTCTTTATTTCTTTTCCCTAAAACTTTGATCGTTCCTTGGTGAAAATTAATGTCAGATTCCTTCAATCCAATCAATTCAGCCAAACGAATTCCAGTACCATAAAGTAGTTCTAGAATCATTTGTTGGCGGTAACCTTCAAAATCTAGAGTAAAATCCACCTTATCTAAAAGAGAAACGAGTTCGTTTTCTTCGGCAAAACTAGGTAGGTCTTTTTGGGTTTTGAGCAGTTTGACTTTGGCTGTTGGGTCTTTTTCTATAATCTCTCTTTTCAGAAGAAATTTATAATATGCCCGAAGACTAGCAATCTTTCGATTGACACTTCTTGGAGAAACCCCAGCGTCCATTAAAGATAAAATCCAAGAACGTGCCATCAATTGGCTTACTTGTACTAAGTCAGTCAGCTGAAATTTTTCTAAAATGAAGTTTGAAAATTGAGTGAGATCACTCTGGTAAGAAATGACAGTATGTGGGCTGTATCTTTTCTCGAAGGATATATACTTAAGGAAGGAATCAACCATGTTAGCACTGCGATTTACACACAGTACTAACATAGTGATTTATGCTTAAAAAAGGAACGCCTTAGTAATTATCTTTGGCGTACATTTTCTCTTTGTAAGCAGCTTTAATTTTTTGAGCACGATTTGTAATTGAAGGTTTTTCAAATGCTTGTCTTGCTCTGAGTTCTTTTAAAACTCCCGTACGCTCGAATTTCTTCTTGAACCTTTTTAAAGCTCTATCGATTGATTCGTTTTCTTTTACATTAATGATTATCATAATCCTTGAAACACCTCCCTTCAAATTCGGACTGCAAAAGTATTGAAAATTTAATAGAAACCACTGACTTTCATAAAAAAGGAATGGCCAAGTGACCATTCCTTTAGTTCGATTGATTGTATTATTTTAAAATAGCTCTTGAAATCACTAGTTTTTGTATTTCGGAGGTACCCTCACCAATGGTGCAAAGCTTAGAGTCACGATAGAATTTTTCTACAGGATAATCTTTCGTGTAACCATAGCCTCCAAAGATTTGGACAGCTTCATTAGAAAATTCTACAGCACATTCTGAAGCAAAATACTTGGCCATTGCGGATTCTTTGTTGACACTCTTTCCTTCATTCTTTAGCTGTGCAGCCCTATAGGTAAGTAATTTGGCCGCTTCAAGCTTAGTCGCCATGTCGGATAACTTGAAGGAGATGCCCTGAAAATTAAATATTGGTTGATTAAACTGATGTCTTTCTTGTGCGTATTGAAGAGCAGCTTCATATGCGCCTTCTGCAATTCCAAGACTCAAAGCCGCAATGGAAATTCTTCCACCATCCAATACTTTCATGGATTGTATAAAACCATAACCTACTTCACCTAGAATATTTTCTTCAGGCACTCTACAGTCTTCAAAAATCATTTCTGCCGTTTCCGAAGTACGCATGCCTAGTTTATTTTCTTTTTTGCCAGCCTTAAAACCAGGAGTTCCTCTTTCGACCACGAAAGCTGTCATTCCATGAGAATCCCCAAGTTCACCTGTTCTTACTATTACAACAGCGATATCACCACTTTTACCGTGAGTGATCCAGTTTTTAGTGCCGTTAATTACCCATTCAGATCCTTCTTTTTTAGCTGTGGTTCTCATATTCCCAGCGTCAGAACCTGTATTAGGTTCAGTTAAGCCCCATGCCCCAAGCCATTCTGCTGTTGCTAATTTGGGTAACCACCTTTGTTTTTGCTCTTCATTACCGAATTGCAAAATATGTCCAGAACAAAGTGAGTTGTGAGCGGCCATGGAAAGGCCAATTCCTGGATCTAGTTTAGCCAATTCAGAAATTGCAGTGATGTACTCGTCATAACCAAAGCCAGAACCGCCATATTCTTGAGGAACAACAACTCCCATTAAACCTAAATCTCCCAATTTCTTCATCACTTCGATGGGGAATGTTTGGTCATCGTCCCACTGGTTTCGAAAGGGGGTAATTTCTTTTTCGCCAAAATCTCTGATCATGCTTGCGATCATTTTTTGGTTTTCATTCAATTCAAAATCCATAGGTAATTATAGTTTCCCGAAATTAGTTAAAATCGTTTTCCGAACAAACGATCGTTAGGTAAATTGATTAAAAGCATTTTTCGGTTGATTTTACTTTGAAAACATGGTTTTTATACAACGAACAAAAATGCTAAGGGGTAATATTTTATCTTTGGGTCGTTAATGCTTCAAACTATGAAAAAAGTACTTATTACTGGTGGCGCAGGTTTTATTGGAAACCATGTGGTTAGATTGTTTATCAAGAAATACCCAAGCTATCAGATTTACAACTTGGATGCTCTGACTTATGCTGGTAATCTAGAAAACCTGAAGGATATTGAGCAATCTGAAAACTATCATTTTCTAAAAGGAGATATCAATGACTCATTATACATGGATGAGATTTTTTCAACACATCAATTTGATAGTGTTATCCATCTTGCTGCCGAATCTCATGTGGACCGGTCAATAAGTGATCCATTGGCGTTTGTCAAAACAAATGTTTTTGGAACGGTTAATCTGCTCAATGCTGCTTTAAAAATTTGGAAAGGGAATCTTGAGAACAAACTTTTCTACCATGTTTCAACCGATGAAGTTTATGGTTCTTTAGGTGAAACAGGATACTTTTTAGAAACTACAAGTTACGATCCTCAGTCACCATATTCCGCATCAAAGGCAAGCTCTGATCACTTTGTAAGGGCTTATCAGAATACTTATAAGTTACCGATTGTCGTTTCGAATTGCTCGAATAATTATGGTCCTTATCAATTTCCAGAAAAATTACTGCCTCTGTGCATTAACAACATTAAACACAACAAATCCCTTCCTATTTACGGTAAAGGTGAAAACATAAGGGATTGGCTTTTTGTGGAAGACCATGCCCGCGCAATTGATCAAATTTTTCACCAGGGGAAAGTTGGAGAGACCTATAATATTGGTGGGTTTAATGAATGGAAGAACATCGATATCGTTAAGCTGTTATGTAATATTATGGATAAAAAACTTGGCCGTGAAGCTGGTACTTCGGAAAAGCTGATTACTTACGTCACGGATAGAGCTGGGCATGATATGCGTTATGCGATTGATGCTACAAAGATTAAAGTTGAATTGGGCTGGGAACCTTCACTACAATTTGAAGAAGGGCTCGAAAAAACGGTAGATTGGTATTTGCAAAATGAGGAGTGGTTGAATAACGTAACTTCAGGTAATTACCAAGATTACTATTCAAAACAATATCAAAACTGAGTTATGAAAGGAATAATTTTAGCAGGTGGTTCGGGCACAAGACTTCACCCATTAACATTGGCAGTGAGCAAGCAACTTATGCCAGTTTATGATAAACCAATGATTTACTACCCATTGTCAATACTGATGATGGCAGGCATTAAAGAGATCCTGATTATCACAACTCCTCATGATAATGCCTCTTTTAAAAAATTACTTGGAGATGGGAGTCAACTAGGGTGCAGTTTTGAATATGCTATTCAAGAAAGTCCAGATGGTTTGGCGCAGGCCTTTATTATAGGTGAGGAATTTATAGGTGGCGATAGTGTAGCATTAGTCTTAGGAGACAATATTTTCTACGGATCTGGCTTGCCAAAATTGTTACAATCTAATACCGAACCAGATGGCGGAATCATCTACGCATACCGAGTATCTGATCCTGAAAGGTATGGCGTTGTGGAATTTGACACTGACATGAATGCACTGAGTATTGAAGAAAAGCCAGCAGTGCCTAAGTCTAATTATGCAGTTCCAGGGCTTTATTTTTATGACAATAGCGTTGTAGAAATAGCTAAAAACCTGAAGCCAAGCGCTAGAGGTGAATTAGAAATCACAGATGTAAACAAGGAGTATTTAAAAAGAGGAAATCTTAAAGTAAGTATCCTGAATAGAGGAACAGCATGGCTAGACACTGGTACTTTTGAATCTTTAATGCAGGCAGGTCAATTTGTACAGGTAATTGAAGAGAGACAGGGCTTTAAAATAAGCTGTATTGAAGAGATAGCGTTTAGAATGAACTTCATTACAAAAGGACAACTTGAGAAAATTGCCAAACCTTTAGTGAAATCTGGTTATGGTCAATATTTGTTAAGTCTCTTAAATACTTAATAATTGATTGAATTTTTGATTCAGAATTTCTAAATCTACTGGGTATTAAGGTTTAACCGCAATACCTCATTAAGTAACTATTGAGCAAACATTTGATTTGATTAAAAAAAACATTAATTTTGCATCACTTAAGGGATTTAACCACGAGGGGACCAAAAGTCCCCTCTTTGTTTATCTAACATTATTTTTATGGACATAAAGGATTTTGTGGAGAAGGCGGCTTTAGAAAGTCTTAAAGACGAGTCCTATTTTATTGTCGATGTACTTGTTAAGGGATTAACCAGTAAAGCCAAAATTTTGGTATTGCTCGATAATGACAACGGTGTCAACATTGATGAATGTGCGGCTTTAAGTAGAGCAATTGGAATGAAGATGGAACTTGAAGAAGTTTTTGATGATCCATTTGTGTTGGAGGTTTCATCTCCGGGCTTAGATCACCCTCTTAAATTTAAAAGACAGTATCAAAAAAATATTGGTAGGGAGTTGAAGTTTACTATGCTTGATGGAACAATTGAGAAGGGTAAGCTTATAGAAGTGGGCGAAGAGTCCATTAAATTTGAAAAGGAAATTAAAGAGAAGAAGAAAACAACTACTGAATTGGTGGAAATGGCCTTCGACTCTATTGATAAAGCGAATGTATTAGTGTCATTTAAGTAATCAGAATGGACAGTTCAATATTAATCGAATCATTTGCAGAGTTTGCAAAAAATAAAAATGTCGATAGACCAACTATGATTAGAATTCTGGAAGATGTTTTCAGAACAATGATCAGGAAGAAATATGAAGTTGATGATAACTTCGATATTATTATTAATGCGGACAAAGGTGATTTGGAGATTTGGCGATTCAGAGAAATCGTTGACGATAACTCAGAAGACATCTGGGATTATGATAAAATTAGCTTAACAGATGCACGCCTTATTGAGCCAGATTTTGAAATTGGTGAAGAAGTTGCAGAAGAAATTAAATTAATTGATTTCGGAAGAAGAGCAGTAATGACAGCTCGTCAAACGCTTATTCAAAGAATCAAGGATTTAGAAAAAGATATTCTCTATCAAAAATATAAAGACTTAGTAGGAGAGATAATCTCAGCTGAAGTTTATCAGATTTTAAGCCGTGAAGTGCTTTTAATTGATGGAGAAGGAAATGAGCTTTCTTTACCAAAACAAGAGCAAATCTCTAAAGACAGATTTAGAAAAGGAGATTCAATCAGAGCAATTATTGATAGAGTAGATATGGTCAACGGTAATCCGAAGATCATTTTATCAAGAACCTCTGGAGAATTCCTAGAAAGACTTTTTGAAGCTGAAGTTCCTGAAGTATATGATGGTCTAATCACCATTAAGAAAGTGGTAAGAGAACCAGGCGAAAGAGCAAAAGTAGCCGTAGAATCTTACGATGATAGAATTGATCCAGTAGGTGCCTGTGTTGGTATGAAAGGATCTAGAATTCACTCGATTGTACGTGAACTGCAGAATGAAAACATTGATGTTATCAATTATACTGATAACCTCGAACTATACATTTCAAGAGCTTTGAGCCCTGCTAAAATTACCAGTATGAAAATATTGGGTACAGATGGCAGAGTTTCGGTTTACTTAAAGCCTGACCAAGTTTCTTTGGCGATTGGTAAAGGTGGACAAAACATTAAATTGGCATCAAAGCTTGTTGGATTGGAAATTGACGTATTCAGAGAGCTTTCAGAGCTTGAAGAAGAGGACGTTGATCTAGAAGAGTTTATCGATGAGATTGACGACTGGATTATTGATGAGTTGAAGAAGATTGGTTTGGATACCGCGAGGAGTGTTCTAGCAATTTCTGCAGAGGATATTGTGAGAAGAACCGAGTTGGAAGAAGAGACTGTAAAACACGTTTTCAAGATTCTTTCAACTGAATTCGAGCAGAGCTAAGATTTTTTTAACGCTTAAAAAAAAGAGATATTTGAGTATGGCAGAAGAAAGAATGATGAGATTAAGCCAAGTGGCGAGAAAATTAAACGTTGGAAGTAGTTCCCTCGTTGACTTTCTTTCCTCGAAAGGATTTGACGTGGACAGTAGTCCTAACTCCAAAATTACGGATGAGCAATACCGTATGTTGGCAAAGGAGTATGCTTCATCCGCATCGGAAAAAGAGGAGGCCTCTCATCTAACTATTGGCACAAAACATGTCGAAGAAAAGCCAGCTCCAAAACCAGAACCTACTCCAGCTGAACCTAAGAAGTCAGAACAGGAAATTCTGATTAAGAATATGTCCAGTGAGCAGGTAGTTAAAAAGGCCGAACCTAAAGTTGAGGCTCCTAAGCCTATTCAGGAAGCGCCAAAGCCAGTTCAAGAGGCTCCAAAACCTGTTGTACCAAAACCTGAAATTCCGGTAGCCTCTAAGGTGGAAAAGAAGGAGGAAGTAACTCCAGTTGAAGTACCTAAGAAAGAAAAGGAAAAAGAAGAAGATAAACCTCACACTTTTAAAGTAGTGGGTAAAATTGATTTAGAGCCTAAGAAAAAACCTGAAGTTCAAGCTCCTATAGCACTCAAAAAACCTGAAGTCAAAGTAGTGGTAGCGAAAGCAGTGCCAGCTGAAACGGAAACGATAAAAGCAAGAGCTGATTCTCTCAGCGGGCTTAAAGTGTTAGGTAAAATAGAACTTCCTGCCAAAAAGGAAAAACCTAAGTCAGAACCTAATAAAGGAAATAGTAATCAGAATCAATCAGCTGCGGATAAGAAGAAGCGTCCAAGAAAACGTATACCTTCGAAAGTTGAAAGACCTGATAACAGAGCTGCTGGTCCTGGAGTCAGAAGAGGTCCTCCTGCAAAACCTGCAGATAATAGAAAAAGAGTTCCAAAAGAAGAGCTTACAGACAAGCAAATTCAGGATCAGATCAAAGAAACCCTTGCTCGTTTGAGTGGAGGAAAAGGTGGAGGAAAAGGGCGTTCTAAATACCGAAAGGACAAAAGGAACGCTGCTCAAGAAGCCGCTGAAGAGAAAATGCTTCAGGATCATGAAGATTCTCAAATTCTTAAAGTAACTGAATTTATATCTGCTAGTGACTTAGCGTCATTAATGGATGTTTCAGTAAACCAGGTAATATCTACTTGTATGAGTTTGGGTATGTTCGTTTCGATCAACCAAAGACTCGATGCAGAAGCCATTACTATTATTGCCGATGAATTTGGCTTTGATGTTAGTTTTACCACTTCTGATGAAGACGTAGAGGTGGTTGAAGAAATTGACGATGAAAAGGATCTAATAGACAGGGCCCCAATTGTGACGATCATGGGTCACGTTGATCATGGTAAAACTTCATTGCTTGACTTTATTAGAGATTCTAAAGTTACAGAAGGTGAGGCTGGAGGAATTACTCAGCACATTGGTGCTTATGACGTAATGACTCGAGATGGAAAGAAAATTGCTTTCTTAGATACGCCAGGTCACGAAGCTTTTACGGCTATGAGAGCACGTGGAGCTAAAATTACCGATGTGGTTATCATCGTGGTCGCGGCTGACGACAATGTTATGCCTCAGACGAAAGAAGCAATCAATCACGCTCAAGTAGCTGAAGTCCCTATTGTAATTGCGATTAATAAAATTGATAAGCCTGCAGCAAATCCTGAAAGGATTAGAGAAGAGCTGGCTCAAATGAATATTCTAGTTGAAGATTGGGGTGGTAAATACCAGTGCCAAGAGGTTTCGGCAAAAACGGGTCAAGGAGTAGATGAACTTCTAGAAAAGGTTTTGCTTGAGGCTGAATTACTGGAATTGAAAACCAACCCAGATAAAAATGCTTCAGGAAGTGTGATTGAGGCTACTTTGGATAAAGGTAGAGGATACTTAACCACGTTAATGGTTCAATCTGGTACACTTAAAATTGGGGATGTGCTTTTGGCCGGTCCTCATTATGGTAAGGTGAAAGCGATGTTTGATCATCGTGGAAACAAGCTTAAATCTGTAGGTCCATCTACACCAGTACAAATGCTAGGTTTGGATGGTGCTCCACAAGCTGGTGACCGTTTTAACGTGATGGATACTGAACGTGAAGCAAGAGAGGTTGCCAACAAACGAGAGCAAATCCTTAGAGAGCAAAGCGTTAGAACTAAGAAACATATTACCTTGGATGAAATCGGTAGACGATTGGCTGTAGGTAATTTCAAAGAACTTAACGTAATCATTAAGGGTGATGTGGATGGTTCGGTAGAAGCCCTAGGGGATTCATTATTGAAACTTTCTACTGAAGAAGTTCAAGTGAATATCATTCACAAAGGGGTGGGTCAGATTTCTGAATCTGATGTATTGCTTGCCTCTGCTTCTGATGCGGTTATCATTGGTTTCCAAGTCAGGCCATCTAGCGGAGCTAGAAGAATTGCCGAAAACGAAGAGATCGAAATTAGACTTTACTCTATCATCTACGATGCTATCAATGAGATCAAAGATGCGATGGAAGGTCTATTAGAGCCTACTGAGAAAGAAATAATCACGGGTAATATCGAGGTTAGAGATATCTTTAAAATCTCTAAAGTGGGTACTGTCGCTGGATGTTTTGTGACGGAAGGTTTTGTGAAGAGAAACAATCAAATTCGTGTGATTCGCGATGGTATTGTAACCTACACTGGAAACATTGGTCAATTGAAGCGATTCAAAGACGATGTGGCTGAGGTAAGGTTCGGTTACGAATGTGGTTTGAGCATTAAAGGATTCAACGACATTAAGG
The DNA here is from genome assembly GCA_047636255.1 of Roseivirga sp. Classification (GTDB taxonomy): domain Bacteria; phylum Bacteroidota; class Bacteroidia; order Cytophagales; family Cyclobacteriaceae; genus Roseivirga. Next base: position 14,593 of record JBLIKG010000022.1, read on the forward strand.
AAGGTGATATCATTGAAGGATTTGAAATTCAAGAGGTAAAAAGGAAGCTATAATTTCTTCCTACAAATAAATAGAAAAGCCATTCTGAGAAATTAGAATGGCTTTTATTTTGAAATGGATATTATACTCAAGTTTTTGGTTTATGCCTTAGCAATTGGAATTGCTATTGGCTTGTATTCTCCTTGGCGAATGCTTTGGTGGACGAGCCGGCAAAATCGCCTACTGGTGCTTAAGTACTATGGAATTCCCTTCCTAATTTTATCATTGATATACCTTTTTACATAGCACTAGTTTTACCGCTTTGCTCGGTAGTGGCTAATAGGGAATAATCAATTCTGTCGATCAAACTTATTTAACAGCTTTCCATTTTAATTCAGCAATAAGAGCTGCAACGGCTTTTTCTAAATCTTTAAGCGCTGTCGGGGCCCCGTCATAATCCTCTATTTTTTTCTTGAAACCTTCTTTCTGATAGGTGATAAAGGTAGTAGGTAGGTCTGTTTTGTTGGAGGTGTAAGAGTCTTGGAAAGATCCAAAATTATTTTCTTCAAATTTACCAATAAGCTCGTTTAGGGATTCTGTACTAACATTGGAGGTAAACTTACCATTGAGATCTAGGTTTTGTCGTGCGTCTAGCTCTACAAAGCCATTTTTATAAATATTAATGTCAAAATCAGGGCAAGTCCCCATGCAAGGTGTTTTCTTCATGGAAATAATAAGGCTGTCTCCTTGTGTTACTTGGCCAGCTTTACAGCCTAGTAGGCTGCTAACGATCAAAATTATGATTAATCCTTTCATTTTTTTTGTTTAAAAGCAACAACGGTATGCTCTTTTTTGTTTTACATTTATGATTGAAATTTGTGCAGGAATAGCTTCAATTAGCTAATCTTTGTTCAGCATAATTTAAATATCTTTCAATCTAAGAAAGTAAGTTGAAAATTTAAGTCAACATGTTGATTCCAATCATCAAGTTTTGTTAAAATGAAGAAATATTTCCTATTCGCCTTAATACTAACCGCTAATTTAGTTTTTGCCCAAAAAGGCGAAAGGTTAGACACAGAAATTCAAACCATATGTTATGCATCAAGCACTAGCATGGGCACCAGAATTTATCAGAAAACTATCGATAAGTACTCGAATGCTCTTAGAGTGTCTAGTAATAAATCGACTAATGCACAACAAGCCGCTACTTTTGAAGTCACATACAATGGTTTTACTGAAGAAGCGCAAGTTGCTTTTCAAGCCGCTGTAGATATTTGGGCAACTTTAATCTCATCACCTGTTACCATTCGCATTAATGCCACTTGGTCGGCATTAGATGATGGAGTTTTAGGGTCTGCTGGATGGGGTACTGCTTTCAGAAATTTTGAAGGTGCTCAAGAGATTAATACATGGTATCCTGTGGCTTTAGCAGAGAAAATGGCTGGTATTGACCTAAATTCTACTGAAGACTCAGATATTATAGCCAATTTTAGTCGTAGGGTGAATTGGTATTTGGGTACAGATGGAAATCCAGCTGGGGATGAGTTTGACTTGGTTTCTGTTGTTATGCATGAAATTGGACATGGCTTGGGCTTCACAGATGCTTATCGGTATACCGAGGGTGTTGGTTCAAACGGGTTAGGGGGTTTTCCACTTATTTTTGATTTAGGAGTCCAGAGTGGATCAGGAAATAATTTGAGCGAATTAGAAAACCCATCAGAGGCTCTTGGTAGGGCTTTAACGACTGATTCTGTGTTTTTCAATTCTCCAACAGCTCTTGCTAGGAATGGAAGCAGACCTCGTTTATTTGCCCCTGCTACATGGAGCAATGGCTCTAGTATTGCACATTTGAATGAGAGTACCTATCCTGCTGGGAATGAAAATTCTCTTATGTCGCCACAAATTGGTCAAAATGAGGTCATGCACGATCCAGGGCCAATTACCCTAGATATGTTTGGAGATATGGGTTGGGAATACACCTATATACAGCATGATAATCTGCCTAATTCAGAAGATATTACAGTTGATAGTTTTAGTGTAACTGCTACCATTAATAGTGACGTGGGCTATCTGGAAGACCAAGTGTTCCTATATTATTCTAATGATAATTTCGTAACTGACACTA
>JBLIKG010000023.1:0-16554 GCA_047636255.1 Roseivirga sp.
CGAAATCAAACTTAAAGTTGAAAACGCCAAAAAAGCAAAGTATATCGAAGATCAGTTAGCTAATGCTTCCGGAGCTCTTAGTGATATTGCCGCTTCATTTGATGCTACTGCACAAGTATACAGCGATACTCAATTACAATTAGGCTCTAACTCTCTACCGAATGTTGGCACTTCGCCAATTGCAATTGGTAAAGCATTTGCCCTCAAAAATGCTGGAGATAGATCTAAACCTATAGTTACTGAAACTGGTGTTGTAATTGTTGATTTAAAATCGAAATCAGAGTCAACACCAATTACTGATTATACTAATTATGTAAATCAGGTGTCGCAAAGAATGGCTTCGAATACGCAGATCAAGCTAAGCCAATCCATAAAAGAAAAGGCGGAAATTGTAGATAAACGCTACAAATTTTATTAAGTGATAGAATCGGCCTTTGGGCCGATTTTTTTTTGACCAATCCCGACTTAACTTAGCCTTATGCAAAACTTTACGTCATCAGCATTTCGCGAAAAATTAGAGGCAACGCATGTTTTCCCAGCATTATATATGTTCAAGTTTATAGTGGTCGATTCATTTCAAGATGAAGTCACGATGTTATTCCCGGGTCACGAAGTAAAAATAAAGCCCTCTAGCAAAGGAAAATACGTGAGCATAACCGCGCAGACCATGATGCCTAATAGTGAATCCATCATTAAGATTTATGAGGAGGCTGCTAAAATTGAAGGAATTATTGCTCTCTAATGAAGAAGCTGCTGTTCATATCGTTGCTCATCCTTGTTTGGTCTTGTTCTGACAAGCCAAAGCAGGAAAACAATGAGTTCCAAATTGCCCCAAATACACAACTGCCTTCAGACATAGCGCCTTTAGAAGAAACCATTCTTCTCGAACAAGACGAAGAAAGAACGGAATGGCAAAACCCTGACTTTGTATTAAAAGTACTCGGTGACCTTAAGGATAAAACAGTGGCTGATGTTGGCGCTGGTTCTGGCTACTTTACCTTTAAAATCGCAAGAACGGCTAAGAAGGTAATTGCATTAGACATCGATCCAAATTCATTAGAATACATTAATAACCAAAAAGCAATTGTTGGGAGCTGGGCAGATAACATCGAAGCACGACTTACACCCCCTGATGTTCCTAACCTGCTCGATAACGAGACGGATCTAGTATTGATCGTAAATACCTATGGTTATATTCCAAATAAGGACAAGTATCTGCTAAGACTCTTACAGGGTTTAAAAAAAGGTGGTAAATTGGTGATTGTAGATTTTAAATATGGTGAGATTCCGGTGGGGCCTTCTGACGAGAATAAAGTTTCAGCCGCGGAATTACAAAAATCATTAATGGGAGCAGGTTTTAATAACTTAGTGTCAGACTTGAAGAGCCTCGAATTTCAGTACATTATAACAGCAGAAAAATAAGTAGCTATGTGGGAAGAAAAAGATAATAAGCTAGTAAGAGAATTTAAGTTCAAAGACTTTGTGGAAGCCTTCGGCTTTATGACTAAAGTGGCCATTGAGGCTGAAAAAATGAGTCATCACCCCAATTGGTCGAACGTTTATAACACGGTGATCATAGAGCTAACAACTCATGACTCAGGCAATACGGTTACTGAGAAAGACCGTAAATTAGCTGACAAAATAGATCAGTTAGTTTAATGGCAGAAACATCACTTTACCTTGTTCCTACACCGATAGGAAACCTAGAGGATATAACCCTTAGGGCCATTCGGATTTTGAATGAAGTGAATGTGATTTTGGCCGAAGATACTCGTACCTCTGGAAAACTTTTAAAACATCATAATATTTCCAAACCACTCCAGAGCTATCATATTTTCAACGAGCATAAAACCGTTGAGCAATTGATTAACAGGATGAAGGCTGGAGAAACTTTCGCATTGATTTCGGATGCTGGAACACCTTCTATTTCGGACCCTGGATTTCTTTTGGTGAGAGAAGTTTTAAAGGCGGGTATAGAAGTAAACTGTTTACCGGGCGCCACAGCCTTTGTGCCCGCCTTGGTTAACTCTGGCCTACCATCTGATCGTTTTGTTTTTGAAGGCTTCTTGCCTCATAAAAAGGGGCGCCATACGAGACTGCTAAAATTGGTTGAAGAGGAGAGAACAATCATTCTTTACGAATCACCACATAGACTGGTAAAGTGCCTCGAACAACTGAAAGAGTATTTGGGGGATAGAAATGCTTCTGTTTCTCGAGAAATATCCAAGATGTTCGAAGAAACCGTACGAGGAACACTTTCCGAATTGATAGATTATTTCACCCACAAAGGTGTAAAAGGCGAGTTTGTTGTGTTGGTTGAGGGAAAACCTGACTAGCGTTGATGCCGGTTTTTGGCGTATAGCTTATTGATTTTTTCTTTAGCCCTCGAAAGCCTCATTTTTACAGCACTTTCTGAAATCCCTAATGTTGTTTCAATCTCTTTAATTGAATGTTTCTCTTTGTATTTCAAAAGTAGAATTAACTTTTCCTCTGGCGTAATTTCTTCTAATAACTGAATCAGTGCTATTTCAAGGCTTTCTTGATTTACAACCTCTTCATCGACCAAATCGGCCATTTCTTCTTGTAGTTTTTCAGAAATCACCTTATGGCTTTTGTTCTTTTCCTTTCTTAAGTAATCCACGCAAGTGTTATGAATGATAGAATACAGCCAAGTTTTGAATTTAGCTTCGCTTCGAAAATCCTTTAACTGCATGAATATCTTAATCAGAATTTCCTGGCAGAGATCTTCGGCAGCATCTTCATCTTTCACATAGCTTTTGCACTTTTTGATAATATAGTTTTCGTAGCGCAAAGTGAGCACTTCAAAATAACGATCATGGCCTCCAGCCTTTAAAAGGGCTATTACGTCTTCGTCAGATAGGTGATTGCTATTGAGCATAAATTTCAATCTCGCAGGTGACTTTTTTTGATGTCTGCGTCTTAGATTTATCAAAGGTAAAAAAAAGATGATGGTTTCTGATAAGGCCTTTTTAGGCATTGACATACTTCCCCAGCCCACCGATTCTACATGTGGGCCAACTTGTTTGCAGGCGGTATATCAATATTATGATGACTTCGTTGATTTACCTGAGCTGATAGGGCAAGTAAAACAGTTAAAAACTGGTGGTACGCTTGCTGTAAATCTTGGTATTCATTCGTTGAAGAGAGGTTATCAAGCTACAATTTATACTTACAACTTGCACTTATTTGATCCGTCATGGTTCGAAGATCCTGAAACTGACATTATTCAGAAATTAACGTTGCAAAGCAATTATAAAATGCAGCGTAAAATCAAGTATGCTTCGAATGCGTATATTAAATTTTTGAAGTTGGGGGGTAAAATTAAGTTTCAAGATTTAACCCCAGATCTTATAAAACAGTATCTGTTGGATAAACGCCCAGTGCTTACTGGATTAAGCGCTACTTACCTTTATGGAAGTAAGCGTGAAGTTGGTGAGTTTGAAACCGAATATGATGATTTGAGAGGAACGCCTGTAGGACACTTCGTAATATTGGATGGCTATGACGAACAAACTGGCCAGATAGATATTGCTGACCCTTTAAAAAATAACCCAACAAATCAAGGCCAGCATTACCAAGTAGAATTCAACCGATTAATCAATTCCATAATGCTCGGTATAGTGACCTATGATTCTAATCTTTTAATAATTGAACCCAGAATAAAACAGTAGTAATGTCAAAACTGATTGTAACAGAAAACCCAAAGAAATGGAACTTCGATATCCCAGGAGTGGAAGTAATCTCAGCACGAGAGTACTTTGCAAATGAGGGTTTAAGACACTTAAATAATGTAAAGGTCATCAACCTTTGTAAATCTTATCAATACCAAAGTACAGGCTATTACGTATCGCTCTTGGCCGAAGCACGCAACCACAAGGTATTACCCGAGGTCGCCACAATTCAAGACTTCCGTTTTCCGGCCATGATCAAAGATGATGCTCAGGATTTTACGGAAATGATCCAAAAAACATTTAAGGGGAGCCCAGAAAACAAAGTGGAATTTAAAATCTATTTTGGCTATACAGGAGGCATCCATACTGGTAAATTAGGTTTGTTACTCTTCAACTTATTTCAATCCCCTATTCTGAAAGTTACTTTTGTAAAGAAAGAAAAATGGGCTTTGGAGCAGCTTAAACCTCTCAATATTTACGACTTGAACGGAGAGGAAAGAATTACGCTTGCTGAGCAATTGGGGTTGTTTTTAACGCGCAAAATGGTAGTGCGTAAGAGTAACCCACGTAGAAAATATGATTTAGCTATTCTGGTGAATCCAGATGATGATAACCCGCCTTCGAATGCTAAAGCATTGCAAAAGTTTGTGAAGGCAGCGGAAAAAACGGGTTTCAATACTGAAATTATTACGCGAAATGAATACGCTCGACTTACTCAGTTCGATGCACTGTTCATTCGCGAAACTACCAATGTCAACAACTATACTTTCCGCTTCGCGAAAAAGGCTGAATCGGAAGGATTGGTTGTAATAGATGATCCAACATCAATTCTTCGCTGTACCAATAAGGTATACCTGAATGAATTAATGACCAGCAATAATATTCCCGTTCCAAAATCGGCAATCATTTCGCGCGATAAATCAACGCCAGAAACTGAGAAACTTCAATATCCTTTTATTCTGAAAGAGCCGGATGGTGCCTTTTCTCGGGGTGTCAAAAAAGTGAGCAATGATGTTGAATTCAAAGCCCTTTTGAAAGGCTTCTTTAAAGGATCAGAATTACTGATTGCGCAAGAATTTATGCCAACTCCTTTTGATTGGAGAATAGGGATAATGAACCATGAACCTTTGTATGTGTGCCGTTATCATATGGCCAGAAATCACTGGCAAATTGTCAACTGGAAAGAAGGCCAAAAAGAAGTCTTGGGAAATGCCGACACGATCGCTTTAGAGCAAGCTCCTGTTGGCCTGCTTCAAACTGCTCTCAAAGCAACCAAGTTGATCGGTGATGGCCTTTATGGAGTGGACGTTAAAGAAGTCAACGGTAAATTTTATGTGATTGAAGTCAACGACAACCCCAATATTGATGCTGGGGTTGAAGACAAAATATTAAAAAACAGACTCTATGAGCGTATCATGGAGATTATGTTCGAAAGAGTTAAAATGAATTAAGCAATATGAGTAATGTCAGCCGCCTGCATCTGTTCGAAGCATTTGGAATAGAGCTGGAATACATGATTGTGGATATCGAAACCCTTAACGTCAAGCCAATTGCCGATGAGGTTTTTAAAGCCCTAACAGGCGAATATATTGGAGAAGTAAATTTGGGCAATGTAAGCTGGTCGAATGAATTGGCATTACACGTTTTGGAGCTTAAGTGTACCCAACCCACTAGCGATTTGGTGCAGCTTAGTCAAGATTTTCAGGAGGCTATAGAGCAAATGAATGAGCTTTTAAGCAACTTCAATGCCCGTTTGATGCCCAGCGCTGCCCACCCCTGGATGGATCCTGAAACAGAATCGTTTCAATGGACGCACGACAGCGGAGAGATTTACGCAGCATACGATAGAATCTTTAACTGTAAAGGCCATGGATGGAGCAATTTGCAAAGCATGCACATCAATTTGCCTTTTTATGACGATGAGGAGTTCTCTAAGCTTCATGGTGCTATCCGATTGATTTTACCCTTGTTGCCAGCCTTGGCAGCAAGCTCACCAATTATTGAGGGTAAACTCACTGGTTTTTTTGACAAACGCCTCGACTATTATCAGAATAATCAAAAACTGATTCCATCCATAACGGGTAAAGTCATTCCTGAGGCCGTATTTTCAAAACGGACGTATCGAAAATACATCCATAGTCAAATTGAACAGGATATACTTCCTTATGATCCAGACGGAATACTTGATCCCGTTTGGTTGAACTCTCGTGGAGCCATTGCCCGATTTGACCGAGGCGCCATTGAGATTAGAATTATCGACATTCAAGAATGTCCTGCCGCAGATATGGCCATCGCCAATTTGGTAATTGCCTTTTTACAAATGTTGGTACAGGAGAAAACCCTGACCACTGAAGAACAGCATGAGTTCAAAACAAATGAGCTCTACACAATCTTCAAAAATGTCATCCGCCATGCGGAACATGCCGTAATACAGGATAGAGTTTATCTAAAAGCTTTTGGCTTTGATGCTAAAGAAGAAGTTACCGCTTCGGATTTTTGGAAAAAGATGTTTCAAAAGTTGATGGGCTTGTATCCTGAAAGGCTTGGCCCATGGGAAACGCAAATTCAAATGATATTAGATCAGGGCACTTTGGCTAATAGAATTTTGGAAAGTGTTGATCACAATTCCGAGCATAGTAATTTAAAAATGGTCTACAGGGAGTTGACCGATTGTTTAGAAAACAACGAAATGTTTGATCCATGTCTCGAAGGAGCTTATTAATTACATGCGAACACGCAGGGAATGAGATTCCTGAGAATTATAGATATTTATTCAAAAATGCCGATGACGAAATTAAATCTCATCGCGGCTGGGATCCAGGGGCAGCAACCGTGGCTTCAGCGATGGGTGCTGCATTAGGGGTTCCTGTTTTTTTGCATACTACTACTAGGCTTTTGGTGGAAGCGAACCGATCACTTAAAAGTCCACAACTTTTCAGTGATTATGGAAAGGAATTAGAGCCTTCTGTTAAAGCATTTATTATAGATAAATACTATCATCCGTATCGAAAAGCCGTGGTTGCTTCTATCAACAAGGCGATTGAGCATCATTTCGAAGTGGCTCATTTTTCTATTCATTCTTTCACTCCAATTTGGGAAGGAAAGAAAAGGGCAACGGATATTGGTATTTTATATGACCCTGATCGTAAACCAGAAGCTAAGATCGCCCTACAACTACAAGCTAAACTCCAAGCTTTGGCGCCATTGCTAACTATTGATTTGAATGAACCTTATAAGGGTACTGATGATGGTTTTACAACTTATCTCCGGAAACAGTATCCAATCAAAGACTATGCTGGGATCGAAATAGAAATCAACCAACGTTTTTATTTGAACAAGGAGTTATCCTCGATCGGCTTTTTACTACAACAGAGTATTGCTGCCTTGAAACAGTAAGGTGTTACATGGAAGTCGTCAACTTTTCCTTTTAATTCCAAATCCCTAAGGAATTGAAAAGACTATATTTGCCTGTCTGAACTAATGATATGCAACAGCTCCTTCAAGATGTAATCGTGCTAGCCAAAGAAACCGGAGAATTCATTCGGCAAGAATCAAGAAATTTCGATTTGGCCAAAATTGAATACAAAGGTAAAAACGACTTGGTGTCTTATGTAGATAAGGAAGCAGAAAAGCGCATTGTCAAAGGTTTGAGCGCAATACTTCCTGGCTCGGGATTTATTGCCGAAGAAGGCACTTCAACTAAAAAATCAGATACCTACAATTGGATCATCGATCCGTTGGATGGTACGACTAACTTCACACACGGAGTACCCGTTTTTGCGGTTTCGATTGCCTTGATGAAGCGTAACGAGTTGGTGATGGGTGTTGTTTATGAGATTAACCGAGATGAATGTTTTCATGCGGTAAAAGGGCAAGGCGCTTACCTCAATCATGTTCCTATTAAGGTGTCCCCAGTAGAAACAATTGATAAGGCCTTATTGGCAACAGGTTTTCCTTATTATAACTTCGACCAAATGCAGCAATACCTGGCCATTTTAAATGAGTTTATGAAAGGAACTCATGGGCTGAGAAGAATGGGAAGCGCAGCGGTTGACCTTGTGTATACGGCCTGTGGTAGGTTCGAAGGATTCTTCGAGTATAACCTTCAACCTTGGGATGTAGCCGCTGGAGCGCTGATTGTACAAGAAGCAGGCGGCTTGGTAACGGATTTTAAAGGAGGCTCAGATTTTCTTTTTGGCAGACAAATCATTGCGGGCAATCAAGTGCAGCCCGAAATGCTGAAAATGATTCAGAAGTATTGGGCCTGACAATAAAAACACCACTCTTTTTATCCTGAGCACACCGCGTTCGCAAAAGCTTTAGCGGATGAGAAGCGAAGGAACAATCAACAGACCCTTTATTTGGAATAATTCTAAATAAAAACGAACTTCGCCAGCGAGTTAAGGGTTAAGCCTTCAGAAGTTAAATTAAATGGAAGAAGTTGTAGTAGGTATAGTATTTTTGATTGCGATTTTGTACATCGGCAGGCACTTCTATAACCAATACAGAGCCGACAAAGGCTGTCCTAAAGGTTGCGGCTCATGTGATATATCTAAAGAGATGAAAAAAGCCGAAGTGAGAATCCCTGATCACTTAAAAGGCTAAGCCCAAATCTTCGTTCCCTCCGAACAATTCTTACACATTTCGATTTCGCTGCGCGATTTGATCAAAGACTGCCTAAAATTTTGATAAGCATCTCCGCGCCAAACTTGCTTAAAGGATGTTCCCTGCATGCTGCCTAATTGGTAATGCGCATCTTTATCGAAACAGCAAGGCACAACCTTTCCATCCCAAGTGATGACGCACGAATGCCACATTTTCCAGCAGTGATTAAGCAAACCGTTTTTGATTTTCCATTTACCACTGGCTGTTTTGCGATAGCGCGCATACTTTTCTATGGTTGGAATTAAGTCCGAACCGTTTTCATAATCATAAATCTGGGCAGTTTTAAAAGCGACTTCATCTACCCCTAAATCTTTGGCCAATTGTTGCACATCATCCAATTGATGTTCATTTGGCTTTACCACTAAATATTGAAAAATGACATGCGGGGTTTTACTCTTCAGTTCTTTCTTCCAACGGACGATGTTTTTAGTTCCTTCAATTACCTTCTCTAATTTCCCACCAATACGGTATTGCTCATAGGTTTCTTGGGTGGTGCCATCAATGGAAATGATCAATCGATCCAAACCGGATTCAATAGTAGCTTTGGCATTTTTATCATCTAAATAATGCGCATTGGTAGAGGTAGCCGTGTAGACCTTCTTTTTTGATGCATATTTTACATGCTTCAAAAAATTGGTATTCAAATAGGGTTCGCCCTGAAAGTAAAAGATCAAATAACTCAGTCGTGGAGCAAGTTCATCAATGGTTTTTTCAAAAACCTGATCGGTCAGCATCCCAGTGTCTCGGGTAAAGCTGCGCAAACCGCTAGGGCATTCGGGGCAGCGTAAATTGCAAGCAGTGGTGGGTTCTAAAGAAATGCTCGTGGGCATTCCATAGTGGATGGCCTTTTTCGTGAGCTTCGAAAGCCAATAACTCCCCACCAATTGAAACAGGTTCCAAATGCGTAAAGGGCTTAGTTTGGATGTATAATTTAAACCATCGGTTAAATTCCTGTTCATGGCATCAAATTAGGTCGGCAAAATGCACTTTCAAAACACAATGAGTTTTTAATCTGATAACTCTCTTTATCTTCGTCTTTCTCAATCGAATTGCACATGAAGCGGTTTTTCTACTTTTTGGTTTTCATTTTAATTTGTGCTTCCCTAAAAGCCCAATTCAGAACTTTATCTGGTCAGGCCGAGGTAAGCGTGATTACCATAGGCCCTGGCTCGGAATTATCAGATTGCTTTGGCCATGGTGCTATCCGAATTCAAGATCCCTATTTGAATATTGATTATGTCTACAATTACGGTACCTATGAATCCTTTCAAGATGGATTTTATGTAAAATTTGCACAAGGAAAATTACTCTATAGGTTAGCAGTACAAGATTTTAGGAGTTTTTTGGGGAATTATCAGAGCCAAGGCAGGTGGGTTACTGAGCAAGTTTTGGATTTAACAAATGATGAAAAACAGCAGATTTTTAATTTCATCCAGAACAACGCTCTTCCAGAAAACAGCCGCTACCTCTATGACTTCTTTTTCGATAATTGTGCCACGCGATTAAGAGATGTTGTTCAAGATGCCTTAGGGGATAAGCTTCAGTTTCATCAAGAATACTTAGGTAGGGATGATACCTTCAGGGATTTAATTCAAGAAAATACTTTCAATCACCCTTGGTGGGATTTTGGCATCGACATCGCTTTAGGCGCGGTAATCGATGTAAAGGCAACACCAGAGGAATTTATGTTTTTGCCCGATTATGTCATGGGCGCATATGATCATGCAATGATCAATAGAAATGGTATTGAAGTTCCTGCCGTCAAGGCGACCAACAAACTATTTGAAGAAGACTATTTCGAAATTGAAAGAGAAAGTATTTCACCTTGGATGATCTTCTCATTTTTGGCCATTATAGTAGTTGTATTTACTTATCGCGATATGGCCCAAATGGTAAGGGCGCGTTATCTTGATTTTTCAATTTTATTTATCACAGGGCTTGTTGGTCTCGTTGTCCTCTTACTTTGGTTTGCAACAGACCATACTGCGACTGCCAAAAACATGAACCTGCTTTGGGCTTTTGCGCCTAACTTGATTGTGGCCTTCTTTCTAGTTAAAAAGAATGTACCAGCATGGGTGCGTGTTTATATTCGTTTTCTTTTTATCATGTTATTGGGGATGTTCTTTATTTGGGTCTTCCAAGTGCAAGTATATTCTATTGCCATGCTGCCTATTATGCTGCTTTTGGCGGTTCGTTATGCTTACTTATGGGTAAAGGGTTTGGCTTAAAACCTTTGTTTAATTCTTATTTGATAGAGTTTTGCAAAATTTTGGTTTTAACCGCTTTCTTAACTCCTTCAATTCAGACAATTTGTTTTGGAAACAACTCCACAGATTTGTAAGGTTGGGCAGTCACATTCTTAATTATCGCCATAGTTTCGGTATTTTAGCTTTTGGAGACATTTCCGTTGGGGCTGCTTTCTTCGCTAAAATTGTATTCTTCATTTTCGTGGTACTGCTTAATTTCTCTCTTTTTAGAGTCGCTACCACCAAACGATAAGTATTACTCTATTTATACATGATTGAGCGGCTTCTACAAAACCAGACGTCACCCCAAATTATTTCCATAGCTTTGTTCACTTTTTACCCATTCAATATGAAACCACAGGAAAACGAAATTCTTCTTATTTATAATGGCAGTAAAGCCCATGACGCAAAAGTGCTGGGCTACGCAATTTCTGTTCAGAAATACACAGTGAATGAAAGGAACATCAACAAAAACCCACTGACTGAAACGCAGCTTATGCAAGTAGCGAATGATATGGGCTTAGAAATTCTCGATTTAATAGATAAGACTTCGGACTCCTACTTAAACGAGATTAAAGGCCAAAGCTTTTCGAATGAAGAAATGGTGAAAATTGTTAGGCATCATCCAGACCTGCTCAAAACCCCAATTGCTATGCTTAATGGCACTGTGTTTTTTGTACACTCTGCCAATGACTTTGTGAATAAAGGAATTGAGATTGAGGGCATAAAAAGTAAAAGCGGTAATTCTTCTGAAACGCTCAATCGTGATTAAAGAATAAAACCCCGTAAGTTTCGGGTTTTACCCATTGTGCATTTAGGCAACCTTAGTTCTGACTGAAACCCTAAATCATAAACGAACAAAGCTTAGCCTACCTTAGATGAACTCGCAGAAAAGGTAAACCTCATTCCTTTTCATTTCTTACGCATGTTTACCCAATGGGCGGCAACCGAAAATTTATAATTTACGGAACGTTGAGTTGTGCCTCTGGCAAAAGGATAAAAAAACAAAAAAGGGGTATTTTTCATTATTATGAATGAAGCTAAATTGAACGGCTTTCGTCCTTGTAGGCATTGTATGAAAACAGAATACTTAAATTGGAAAAATGAACCTCTTTCCTGAAGAAATAGATGAAACCAAGAACTGGTTGCCCCAAGATGGCACAGTAAACTATTACGGCAAACTAATGTCATGGGAAGAGGCCAATGCTTATTATAAGGCTCTTTTGGACGGCATTGAATGGAGAAATGATGAGGCGGTAATTTTCGGTAAGCACTACATCACCAAGCGCAAAGTAGCCTGGTATGGCGATAAGAGATTTGAGTACAGCTATTCTAATATTACAAAACACGCCTTGCCATGGACTCCCGAATTAGTCAAATTAAAGGCTTTAGCAGAGGCAAAATCTGGAGAAACGTATAACTCTTGTTTGCTCAACCTTTACCATTCTGGTGAAGAAGGCATGGCTTGGCATAGCGATGGAGAAAAGGACTTGAAGAAAAATGGAGCAATAGCTTCAATGAGTTTTGGGGCAGAAAGAAAATTTGCCTTCAAGCATAAAGACACCAAGGAGAAGATTGATATCTTCTTAGAAAACGGCAGCCTTTTGGTGATGAAAGGCACTACTCAAAGCCATTGGGTTCATCGCCTGCCTCCCACAAAAATGATCAAAACACCTCGGGTCAATTTGACTTTCAGGACTATTGTTAGGTGAAGAGAGATACCTTAATGTATGAGATTGCTTCACGCCATCATTCACTCAAAAATGAACCAAGGCAGGTTCGCAACGCTTGCGCTGTAGCTTTCATCGGTGGTAGTAGCCTATAGCGAAGGTCTCAGCGAAGGAGTAATGACAGTTACCCTTGTAAGTCTGTTCGAACCGTCATTGCGATGAATCTGTAGTGTAGCGGAAGATGAAGAAGCAATCTCTACTCATCCTCGTTTGCAACGAGGATGTAGTAATGTAGAATGGAGATTCCCGTTTTCACGGGAATGACGATTAATTACCCTTCTCGAAATTCGTTCAAAACCTCTTGAATCGCTTCTCGAATTAGATCGCCTTCAAAGCCTTTCATGGCCAGGTGTTGGCTGAGCTTGCCTTTGATGATATAATCGTTTTGCCCTTTCAATGAAGGCAGTTTTTTTTCTGTGTGCTTTTTCAGGGTGGCGTAATATGCATCAGGATCAATTTCTTCTAAACCCTTTTTAATGCAGTAATCCGAAATTTTATGTGGTTTTAAACTTTGCAGAATCTTTCGCTTGCCCCAACCTTTCATTCTAAATTTTCCACCAATAAATGCTTTTGCAAATCGCTCTTCGTTGATAAAATTTTCTTGAATCAGCTCAGAAATTACTTCCTCAACTTCGTTTTGATGGAGGCCGTAGGTATATAATTTGTCCCTCACTTCTTGCTGAGAGCGTTCTTGATACGCGCAATAGTCAGAAGCTTTCAGTTTTGCTACTTTGGGGTCGAGCCGCATTCGTTTTCGTTCTTCGTTCTCAAAAGCCATCGAACTAAGATAGAATGAATTATCTTTGGGGAGAAACGCGAAAAATCAAATCATGAGAAAAAAGATAGTAGCCGGTAACTGGAAAATGAACAAAAACTTAAGCGAAGGCCTAACCTTGGCTTCGGAAGTTGTGAATATTGTCAATGATGAATTGAATGACGATGTCACGCTTGTATTATGTACTCCATTTATTCACCTCTCACAGGTTGCTAAAATTGTGGAAGGTAGCAGCAAAGTATTTTTATCTGCTCAGAACATCAGTGAGCACGAATCAGGTGCTTACACAGGTGATATTTCTATTGAAATGGTGAAATCCGTGGGTGCGGAGTATGTTGTGCTCGGACATAGTGAACGCAGAGAATACCACAACGAATCCAATGCGCAATTGGCTAAAAAGGTAGATTTAGCTTTAACCCATGGCCTTACGCCAATCTTTTGCTGTGGTGAATCTTTAGAAATTCGCGAATCGGGTAAAGAAGTAGCTTACGTTACCAATCAATTGACCGAAAGCCTTTTTCACCTTACAGAAGATGAAATCCAAAAAGTGGTAATTGCTTATGAGCCAATTTGGGCCATAGGAACAGGCAGAACGGCTTCATCGCAGCAAGCACAAGACATGCACAAATCGTTGCGCGATTTCTTGGCAGGGCAATTTGGTCAGGAAGTAGCGGATGAAATTTCTATTCTATATGGTGGAAGTGCCAAGCCAGACAATGCACCTGAACTCTTCTCTCAACCCGATGTAGATGGTGGTTTGATTGGTGGAGCCTCGTTAAAGGCTAGAGATTTTGTTTCAATCGCCAAGTCGTTTTAATCTTTTTTTATGAATTACATCGAAATCAAAGTACACTGCGACTCGCCTTTTGCGGATATTCTCATCGCAGAAATGGGCGAATTGGACTTTGATACTTTTGTGGAAACGGAAGTAGGTTTTGACGGCTATATATCTGAAGAGATTTTTAGTCATCCGGCTTTGCAAACCCTTTTTAACAAATACAGAAAGCAAACGCGCATTTGGTATGAGTTAAAGAAGATTCCTAAAGAAAATTGGAATGAAGAATGGGAGAAAAATTATGATCCAATTGAAATTGGAGAGGATATTTTCGTTCGCGCCACTTTTCATGAATCGAAGCCTGGCTTCAAACATGAGATCATTATCCATCCGCAAATGTCGTTTGGTACTGGCCACCATGAAACTACCCATCAAATGTTAGCCTTGCAATTAGAGCTTGACCACGCAGGAACTAAAGCGCTTGATGTAGGATCAGGAACTGGAATTTTAGCCATAATGGCTTCTAAATTAGGCGCTGTGGAGGTTTCAGCAACCGACATTGATGATTGGTGTATCGACAATGCTAGGGAAAATTTTGCCCTCAATAGCATTGAGCCTAAGCAAGTACTTTTAGGCACTATTGATGAATTTACTTTTGAAGATACTTTTGATATTCTTTATGCCAACATTAATAAGAATGTGTTATTGGCTGAAATGGGATACTATTCAAAATTGACCAAGTCTGGAGGGCATTTGTTTTTAAGTGGATTTTACACTGAAGACGAAGCTGATATTTTAGAATGTACGGCAACTAATGGTTTTGAGAAGATCAAATCTACAGAAAGAAAAAATTGGGCTGCGATTCTCCTAAAGAAAGTCTGATTCTCCATCATAATTTTGATGGTTTGTGCGTTATTAGAGGTCAGTCAATGGTCAAAGAATGGTCAGATTAAAGAAGGTTTTGTTTACGGTACTCTTTGTGATTGCCTTTTCATGCTTCGCTTTTGCGCAAGATGAATTGGCAAACGACTCTATTGTTTATACGGCCGATATTCAAAGAATCTTTTCTACGCCCAATCCTGCCAGTTTTGGAGCAGATTACCAACCCTTTATTGAAAAATGGCAATCAAGCGGTTTTACAACAGACCAAAAAAACCAGATTGGACAAAGCCTTCTCAATATGGAAAAGAAGGGATTCCGTCCGCGATTCGATTTTAAGGGTATTTTTAACATTCTGAGTTCTGTTGAAGACAAGTCAGGATTTAACCAAGAACAGTTGAATGCATTGATCAAGGCTTGCTTAAGGGTTTCCGAAGATTACGATAAGAAACTTATAGATCAGTTTTATCAATACTCCGCTTTTTTTATCACTGACAAGGCGCTTTATAAAGACCGTAGTTATGGAATTTATGTAAAAAATGGTACTTCAGAACTTAAGTTCAATGGATATGATGACTTCGAGGATGAAGCTCCAATTGTTCAAGAAAAACAGGGCCCAGATGCAATTGAATTGCTAATAATGAAACAGCAAGGGATTGTGCCTGAAGAAACTGAACCTAAGATAAACCCTGCTGATGAACCTCTGTCCTCATTACCCTTGGTGATGGGGCCAGTGATTGAACTCCAGAACATCGACTTGGTATTTCTAAATAGGTTAGATACCATTTATCTCCGAGGAACTTCTGGGACGTTTTCTTTTGAGACCTTAGAATTCAAAGGACAGGGTGGAGCAATTGATTGGACCAATGTTGGGCTACCTGCAGAAAGTGCTTATGCTAAGCTTAGGAACTATGTATTTAATGTTACCCAAACAGATATCAAGTTCGAAGAGACCTTTTTTCATTATACAGGAAAGCTTAACGATCCAGTATCGGGAACTGTTGAAATCACGCTAACTCCTCAGCGTACTACGGTTGATAATTATCCAAAGTTTGTTTCTGACTATGCCGATGCACCCATCAACGACTTAGGCACTTCAGGCCTTCGCTATATAGGGGGCGTAAGTTATGAGGGGCGACAATTCTTTAGTCGGTCAGCTTTCAATGAACTTTCAACAATTGAGGCTTTCTTAGAAGGAGAGAGAAAATTTAAAGCGCAGAGTTCTACCTTCTTTTTTAACAAGAAGGACTCTGTGGTAACTTCTCCTCAGGCTCAAGTCACAATTTATCATGGCGCGGACTCAATCTATCACCCTGCAGTTGAATTTTCTTATCAATATGGTATATACCAGCTCAACTTAGAGCCTCAAAAGAAGGACTTTAGAACCACTCCATTTAATTCGTCTTATTACAATGTTGACTTAACGGGTGATTTACTGACATGGAATGTTAAATCGGATAGTCTGAATATATCCATATTATCAGCGAGGACAGAAGTACCTTTAGTGGTGGAATCTAAGAATTTTTATAGTGCTTCACGATTCAACGGCCTTTCTCAGCTTTACAATTTTCATCCACTGATTATAGCAGTGAGGCAAGCTCAGAAATATGAGCCTAAAAATGAGTTCTATCTCACCGAATTGGCAGATGAACGAAAGCTGAATATTGGAATTTTAAAGCGTACCATGATCGACTTGATGTCTAAAGGCATGGTGCTTTACAATAGTTACACCGATCAGGTGATTATTACCGAAAAGGGATTGCATTATTATGATTCAGCCCGAGATGAATCC
>JBLIKG010000024.1:0-16123 GCA_047636255.1 Roseivirga sp.
TACTAACTACTAACTACTAACTACTAACTACTAACTACTAACTAATACTTCAAAACCTCTTTCAATTTAGCATGCCCATTGCGGCTTACAGGCAATTGAACACCATTTTTAAGACTAAGTAAGTAATTGTCTTTTTCGTAAAGTTCGAGCTTTTCAATATGCTTGATAGACACGATATGAGAACGATGAATGCGGATAAATTCAGTTTGCGGAAGGTTATCTTCTAAATGCTTCATGCGAAGTAGCTTCAAAAATTTTCCTTGGGTAGAATGAATGGCCACATAATCATCTTGCGCTTCGAAATGGGTGATTTGATCTAAACCAAGAATGTGGATTTTATTACCAGTTTTCACCACCACTCGGTCGATGCCTTCGGCCAGCTCTTCTCGTTTTTCGGTAAGCTTTTCAATTTCGGCTTGGGCGGGTACTTCGCTTTCAATCTTGTGAACTGCCTTTTGGACCGCCCCTTTGAATCGCTCTTCTGCATATGGCTTTAGCAAATAGTCAGTAGCGTTAAGTTCGAAGGCTTTGATGGCATATTGATCGAAGGCGGTGCTGAAAATAACCACGGGAGGATTTTCAATGAGTTCAAGTAATTCGAAACCCGTAATTTTTGGCATTTGAATGTCCAAGAAGAGTAAATCGGGCTTATGTTCTTGAATGGATTTTAAACCTTCAAAGCCATCAGCGCATTCTGCAACTACTTCAATTTGTGCAAAGTTTTTCAAATAGGCCTTGATAATATCTCGGGCTAATTTCTCGTCATCAACTATAAGTGCTTTGATCATTTCTCGACTAATTGTGGAATGTCCAATCGGACAGTGAATAAATTATCATTCGTTTCGGTGAAAACCAATTTTGGGACGCCATAAATTACCCTCAGTCGCTCTCTAACATTCTTAAGGCCTATGCCTTTTCCTTTTTTGCTCACAGCATTCGGGTCGAATTCATTGGTCATTGACAGGCGCAAAATACCTTTTTCTTCGCTTGCCTTCAATCGAATGGTTACATCGCCCAAGCTTTCATAAATGCCATGCTTTATGGCGTTTTCAACCAGCGGCTGAAGAATAAGATTGGGAAGGTCCAAATGTTTTGCGCCTTCGGTAATTTCAGTTTCCACTTTTAGTCGATCGCCAAAACGTACTTTTTCTATTTCTAAATAGAGCAGGAGGTTGGCTAATTCTTCTTCAAGGCTATTCAATTGTTTGTTTTCTTTCCCCAGAGAATAGCGTAGAAAATCTGATAGTTTGACCACCATTTCTCTTGCCTGGTTTGGGGCAGTAATGGTCAACGAAGCAATTGAATTTAAACTATTGAAGATGAAATGCGGATTGATCTGTGATTTCAACATTTCTAGTTCCGACTCCTTTAGCATGGATTCTAGTTGGGTTTGTTGTTGGATTCTCTCCCCTAAGTCATCATAATATTTGATGAGGTGATAAACCAGAATGATCACAGCATAATAGAGTAAGCCAAGTGCTGCCCGCCATGCCATTGAAGTATTGAGTAGCGCCAGAGAAACTTCCTCCTGTGGGAGTAAACTTTTAATGATTGTGATGGTGAGAAAAACCCCTGCACTTACTGAGAGGGCAGCAGCAGCCAAATGGCTGACAAAAAGATTGAGAATTTGAGAAGAATCGAATGAGTTATAACGAACCACAAACCAATAAGCCAAACCGAGTCCATAGAAAATACCGTTAAAGATGAAGCTATCAATAAGCGCTTCTTTGGTAGGGGAATCGTAGAAATAATGAAGCCCCAAGCCGAAGAGTATGGCTACAAATAACCATGCTGCTGAGTAAAAAATTAATCCTTTGTTTTTGAGAAAAGGGTGGTTCATTGAATTGATGTGAACCCTAAATTATGAAATAGTAGCGAGAAAAATCGATGGGTATCGCAATGACCAGTTGCAATACCCATTTCATTCTAACCATTTATTATTTTACTTCACCGCCACCGAAAAGTACCAATCCTTTAATGATCAATTCTTTTCCATTGTTGGCTTCATTCTCCGCAAGGATTTTACGTTCATCTGAGAACCCCCCGAAAATGGCAGTTACTTTTACCTTGACATTCATATCGGAAGGAACTCTAATATCAGTTCCACCGAATAAAACGAATACATCCAAAACATTCGTGCCGCTGGCAAGCTCTGCATTTATTAAGTTTAAGTCGGTTCCTCCGAAAATCGAGGTCAACTTTCCACCTTTAAATTGCTTTGAGGTAACTACTCTTTCTGCACCTCCGAAAAGGGCGATTTCGTCTACCAAATCTAATTCTGAGTCAGTATTTTTTTTTTCGTTTACCCCGCTGTGCTCTTTATTTCTTCGGAAGATCAATGAGATACCGATGATGATGAACACAACTGGCCAGAAGTCGAAAATATCTCTGAAATCAAGGTCATACACATCTCTTAGCAAGAAGGCCGTTCCGATGGACATAAGTGTGAGACCAAGGCCTACTTTTTCACGAACCGTAGCGACTAATAAACCGATAAGGATCATGATGGAATACCACTGACGGAAGTACCAAGGAATTCTGAAGTTCAGAATATCAAGATTGTCGAGCGTCCAAAGCGAACCTATAATAAGGAAGATCGCTCCGATAATGTACCTTTTGTTAACTGACTGTGACATAGTTTCTGTTGTTTGAGTGGCAGGCAGCTTTCACTGCCTGCTCGTTGTTGTGTTGTTGTTTGAGTTTGTCGTTTGTTTAATGCCTCGTTTTTGACCTTTGGGCTTTAAATACAGTCAAATATACGTGGATTGGCTGCCTTGATGTTGACGCAAATCGGTGAATGCACGCTGAGCATCGGTAAACACCCGAACTATTCGCCAAGGCTTTTTAGCTTTATTTTAAAATCGGTGAATTACGCTTTCGAAATACTTTCTTACTCCTTCTTCATTGACTAATTTTGGCAAGCACAATTTTCATCCTATGGAATACAGAATCGAAAAAGATACGATGGGGGAAGTTCAAGTTCCCGCAGATAAATATTGGGGCGCTCAAACTGAACGTTCAAGAAATAATTTTAAAATTGGCCCTGAGGCAAGCATGCCCTTAGAAGTGGTTCATGGCTTTGCCTTTCTCAAAAAAGCGGCAGCTCATACTAATCATCAGTTAGGTGTACTTTCTTTAGAAAAGCGTGATCTGATCTCGGAAGTCTGTGATGAGATTTTGGAAGGTAAACTAGATGACCAATTCCCACTTGTCATTTGGCAAACGGGTTCTGGTACTCAGTCGAACATGAATGTGAATGAGGTAATTGCGAACAGAGCCCATGTAAATGCTGGTCATAAGTTAGGTGAAGGCAAAACCGAAGTGCATCCGAATGACGATGTGAATAAATCACAGTCTTCTAATGATACTTATCCGACAGGAATGCACATTGCTGCCTACAAGCTAATCGTAGAGAATACTATTCCTGGAGTAGAATTGCTTCGCGATACGATTCAAGCCAAGTCTAAGGAATTTATGAATGTGGTGAAAATCGGCAGAACCCATTTAATGGATGCCACACCATTGACCTTAGGCCAAGAGTTTTCTGGTTATGTTTCACAACTTAACCACGGAATAAAAGCCATAAAAAATACTTTAGACCACTTATCGGAATTAGCCCTTGGCGGAACAGCGGTAGGTACTGGAATCAATACTCCTGCTGGTTATTCAGAGCTAGTAGCTGAAAAAATCGCTGAGTTCACGGGTCATCCTTTTATTACTGCCGAAAATAAATTTGAGGCTTTGGCGGCTCACGATGCATTCGTAGAAACACATGGAGCCTTAAAACAAATGGCGGTGTCTCTGAACAAAATTGCGAATGATATCCGTATGTTGGCCTCTGGCCCAAGGTCTGGTATTGGAGAAATCATTATTCCTTCCAACGAACCAGGCTCTTCAATTATGCCAGGAAAGGTGAACCCAACACAGTGCGAGGCGATGACCATGGTATGTGCTCAGGTAATTGGGAATGATGTTACCGTTACTTTCGGTGGTGCTCAAGGGCATTATGAATTGAATGTTTTCAAACCTGTAATGGCCTATAATTTATTGCAGTCTGCCCGTTTGATTGGTGATGCTTGTGTGTCATTCAATGATAATTGCGCTATTGGAATCGAACCAGATTATAAAAGTATCAAACAGCATTTGAATAACTCTTTAATGCTCGTTACTGCGCTCAATACAAAAATCGGCTACGAAAAGGCAGCTAAAATAGCCAAAACAGCACATGAGAATGGAACCACCTTGAAAGAGGAAGCGGTTAATCTCGGTTACTTAACTTCTGATGAATTCGATGAGTGGGTGAAGCCGGAAGATATGATCGGAAGTTTGAAAAGCTGACATTAAAGTTTTAATTTGTCATTAAATGAGTTTAAACTCAATCAAATCTAGATAAAATGAAAACTTCTAAAGCACTTTTTACCATTGCCTTGGGTATTTTTATTGCTACAGCTGCAATAGGTCAAGAAATGACCAAAGCCGAAGCAAAAGCATTCAAAATTGAAATGAAGGAATGGAAGAAAAAGAAAAAATCCATGTCTCCCGAAGACTTCAAAACACTTTCAGAGGAGCATTTAAAGCTTAAGGCTTCTAATGCCGGAGCTGTTGGTGATATTGAAACCTTAGAAAGACAAGTTTCTGAAAAGGACAATCAAATTATTGACCTTCAAAAACAAGCCACTAGAATGCAAGCGGCTTATCAAGCAGCTCAAAAGGAAACTGAGAATTTAAAAGCTCAGGTTGCCAATAGACCGGCTTATAACCCTGACTTGATCAATGGCGAAGATTTCAATATAGGTGTGGTCTTTAAAGTACAAGTGGGAGCTTTCAGAAAGGTAGATTTGAAAAAATATGCAGATACGGCTGAAGACTTTGATGAAGAAAAGACAGATGATTTAAGGAAATACATCATCGGTAACTTTAGAAACTACGAAGATGCCAATATTCTAAAACGCTATCTAAGAGAGATGGGTGTAGAAGATGCATGGATTGTTCCTTATAGAGATGGAGTAAGAGTTCCACTTAAAGACGTTTTGCCAAACGCTAAGGCGAACGACTAACCTTCTTTAGTTAAAATATTTTAGCAGTGTTTTTGAAAGAAGGCACTGCTTTTTTTATACCTGAATTTCAAAGAAAAATATTCTTATTTTTATACATGCAGAAGAGATGGCTATTTGGTGAACCTGCAAATGCAGCGCTAGTTGAAACACTTCAACAAGACTTGGGCATTAGCGAAAACCTTGCGTTTTTGTTTGCGAAAAAAGGAATCAAGGATTATGATGAGGCCAAGGCCTATTTTAGGCCTCAAATGGATCAACTTCATGATCCTTTTTTGATGAAAGACATGGATCGAGCTGTGGAGCGTTTGACACGCGCACTCGATGCTAAAGAAAACATACTTGTTTATGGTGACTATGATGTGGATGGAACAACTTCTGTCGCAACGTTCTATGGTTTCCTTTCCGAAAGATTCACTCACCTTGAATTCTATATTCCCGACCGATACAGTGAAGGCTATGGCGTTTCCGAAGCTGGAATTCAATATGCGGTTGATAATGGGTTTAGTCTGATAGTAACCTTGGATTGTGGAATTAAGGCCTGCAACCGTGTAAAAGATGCCTTAGAAGCAGGAATTGACGTAATTATCTGTGACCACCATACGCCTGGCGAAGAACTCCCTCCTGCTTATGCCGTGCTCGATCCTAAACGAATTGATTGCGAATATCCTTATAAAGAGCTTTCAGGTTGTGGCGTAGGGTTTAAGCTGCTTCAAGCTTTTTGTCAAAAGAATGACATACCAGAAGAAGAGCTCTTTCAATATTTAGATCTCTTGGCGGTAAGCATCGCTTCAGATATTGTACCAATTACAGGCGAGAATCGTGTGCTTGCTTACTTTGGCCTTAAAAAATTGAACCAAGATCCGAGACCAGGGTTAAAAGCCCTGATTGACCTTTATAAGAACAAGAATGATTTAACGGTTACCACAATCGTTTTTGGAATTGGTCCAAGAATAAATGCAGCTGGCAGAATGGATCATGCTGGTGCCTCTGTCAATCTACTTTTGGCGAAGACAGTAGAAGAAGCCTATAATATGGCCCAGGCAATCAACGATCAGAACGATGCCAGAAAGGACTTTGATAGCTCGATTACAGAAGAAGCTTTGATGATGATTGAGTCGAGTGAAGCAATGAGGAATGCCAAGTCGACAGTACTTTATAAAGCAGACTGGCACAAAGGAGTGATTGGAATAGTAGCCTCTCGTTGTGTAGAAAAATATTATCGCCCTACGGTAATTCTCACTGAGTCGAATGATAGAGCGACTGGCTCAGCTCGGTCAGTAATGGGTTTCGATGTGTATAGCGCGATTACCGAGTGTGCTGATCTATTGGAACAGTATGGAGGGCATATGTATGCCGCTGGTGTCACTATGGACCTGAATAATGTGGAGGCCTTCAAGGTAAAGTTTGAAGAAGTGGTTTCGAAACAGATCACAGAGGATCAACTCATTCCTGCCATTAATATCGATATCATTATTTTTCTGGATGATATCGAATTCAAATTCTTTAATACAATCAAACAAATGGGTCCTTTTGGGCCACAAAATATGCAGCCTTTATTCGTTTCTGAAAACGTTCATGCTGAAAATGTGAAAGTATTGAAAGGGCAGCATCTTAAGTTTATTGTGAAACAAGAAGGAACTGATGTCGCTTTTGATGCGATTGGATTTGGTTTAGGAGATTATGCCGATTTGATAAGTTCTGGCATGAAATTTCATATGGCTTATACCATTGAAGAGAATGACTTCAGAGGGCACAGAAGTCTACAACTCTTCATAAAGGATATTAAGTTTGAATGATTATTATATTTTTGCCAATCCATGATGAAGTTAAGAGCCGATAATCTCGTAAAGATTTATAAAAAAAGGAAAGTGGTCAACGATGTTTCACTGCATGTGGAGCAAGGTGAAATTGTGGGGTTACTCGGGCCAAATGGTGCCGGAAAAACAACCAGTTTTTATATGATTGTAGGCTTAATTAAGCCGAATGAGGGTAGTATCTACCTAGAGGAAGATAATATTACCTCCTTGCCAATGTACAAAAGAGCGCAACTTGGTATAGGTTACTTGGCTCAAGAACCTAGTGTTTTCAGAAAACTGACAGTGGAAGAAAATATCATGGCAGTGCTGGAAATGACGAATCTTCCAAGGAAAGTACAAAAGGAAAAAATGGAATCACTGTTGGAAGAGTTTAGTCTTACCCATGTAAGAAAAAATCAAGGTCAAGTACTTTCTGGAGGAGAAAGAAGGCGTACAGAAATTGCAAGGGCCTTGTCAGTAGATCCTAAATTTGTATTGTTAGATGAACCTTTTGCAGGCGTTGATCCAATTGCGGTAGAAGAAATTCAGACCATTGTTTTCAAGCTTAAAAAGAAAAATATTGGTATTTTAATCACAGATCATAATGTGAATGAAACACTTTCTATTACTGATCGCGCTTACCTAATGTTTGAAGGTAAACTGCTTAAAGCGGGTACTGCCGAAGAATTGGCCGCAGATGAGCAAGTAAGAAAAGTATATTTAGGAAGAAATTTTGAGCTTAAACGCAAAGTATAATTGGCTATACTAAACTCCATATTGACTTGGGTAATGAAGAAGAGGATGCATCAGATCGACCTCTTTATGAAATATCCTTTGGAAGTACAGGATGAACTGTTTAAAAGGTTAATAAGCACTGCCAGAAACACTGAATTTGGTAAGACCTATGGATTCGATAATATCCATAATCAAGATCAATTCAAGCGAATAATTCCAGAATTTTCATACGAGGACATACACCCGTTCATTGAACGGAATATGAAGGGCGAACAAAATTTGCTTTGGCCATCGGATGTCAAGTGGTTCGCCAAGTCTTCGGGTACAACCAATGCCAGAAGTAAATTCATTCCCGTCTCATACGAAGCATTGGAGGAATGTCATTTCAAGGGCGGAAAGGATATGCTGTCTTTGTATTGCAACAATCATGAGGAAACCATGATGTTTGATGGCAAAGGGCTAACGATTGGTGGTAGTCAACAATTGAATCAGTTTGATGCCAACCAAGAGTCCTTCTATGGTGATGTTTCTGCGGTTATTATGTCTAATCTGCCTTATTGGACAAAGTTCGTTCGAACTCCAAATTTGGAAATCGCTTTGATGGATGAATGGGAGTCTAAAATTGAGATGATGGCGAAGGCAACAATGGAGGAAAATGTAACCAGCATTTCGGGTGTGCCTACTTGGACTATCATTCTGCTTCAGAAGATAATGGAGCTCAAGAAAACGGATAATATCCTAGATGTTTGGCCAAATCTTGAAGTCTTTTTTCATGGAGCCGTGGCTTTTGGACCCTATCGAAATATTTTCAAAAAAATGATCCCTTCTGATAAAATGCAATATATGGAGACCTATAATGCATCAGAAGGATTCTTTGGTATCCAAGATGACCCTGCAAGGGATGATATGCTCTTGATGCTGGATTACGGGATTTTTTATGAGTTTATCCCATTCCATGAAATTCACAAGGAATCTCCTAATGTGATTGGTTTATCGGAAGTGGTTGTAGGAGGGAATTATGCATTAGTGATTTCTACTAACGCTGGCTTATGGCGTTATAAAATTGGAGACACTGTTCAGTTTACCTCTGTAGATCCTTTTAGAATTAAGATTTCCGGTCGAACTAAACACTTTATTAATGCTTTTGGAGAAGAGGTAGTGGTAGAAAATGCTGAAAGAGCCATTGCCGAAGCTGCTGATCGAACTGGTGCGTTGATCAATAATTTCACTGCAGCACCGAAATACTTTAGCCATAACGAAAGAGCAAGTCACGAATGGGTAGTGGAGTTTGAAAATGAACCAGATGATCTTGATGAATTCGCCAGAATCCTTGACGAAACCCTCAGGCGAAATAACTCAGATTATGATGCCAAGCGCTATAAAGACATGGCACTGCAATCTCCGATAGTTCATAAAGCTCCTGTAGGTACTTTTTATGATTGGATGAAAAAGCGTGGCAAGCTAGGGGGGCAAAACAAAGTACCACGACTTTCCAATACGCGCGAGTATTTAGATGATATTTTGGATATGATCCTCGTTAATAAGGGAAAACTGTAATCTGTTGCCGATTTAAGCTTCAATGCTTAATCACACAACCAATTGCTTTTGTGTTTGGGGTTTCGACTGGTTCTTCGCCTAATAACTGATCTAAGGCCATCTCCACGTATCTCTTAGTCGCATCTGACGGATTCCTACTATTATTGTCGATTGCTCCAATATAGGCTACGGTGAAACTTCCTGCTAATTCTTTCTTCAATATGTACACCTGCGGTGTATTGGTGGCTCCAAAAGACTTTACAGTTTCTTGGTCATTCGTATCCATTAGATAAGGGAAGTTAAAGCCCTTTTCGTTGGCTCTTTCTTTCATTTTTTCAAAAGAGTCCTCAGCTACAATCTTTGGGCTGTTCGATTGAATGGCGATAACTGGAAAGCCTTGGCCAGAGTATTTAGTCTGAAGTGCGATCAATCTATCTTCGTACAAAGCTGAGTATGGACAAGAGTTAGAAGTGAATACAATGACATAGCCTTTAATATTCTCTCTAGCATTCAGCGACACCATTTTACCGTCAATATTTTTTAGACTGAATTTTGGAGCGGTATCTCCAACCTTTAATGCTTCAGCCTGAGGCATTAGATAAAAATACAGACAATTAAGAAGGAAAAACGCTTTCAATAATTTCATGATTTTGGGTTGATATAAATTATTTGCTATAACAGGGAAGTTCGTAATTCTGACTTTATTTTCAAGCTAAAAATCCTACTCTTTAAGAAATGATAAAATTAGGTTTATTGACTGCAGCTGGCTTGAATATTGACTAGTGGATTAATTTTAAAATATAATTATTCTAAGGTACTCGTTTTTATTGAAGTTGTGATGAAAAGGTTTTTTTGATCTGTCATTGACAAATTCTTAAAATGCGTTTAAGGGCTTAATACTGGCTTAACATTATGTTCATGTTTAGAGCATTTCTATAAATTTTAGTAAGAGTCAATTCTGGCTATCAAAAATACAATTTTAGAAAAGAGAATGGAGGTCGTTTAGGCCATAAATAAGGGCTTAATATGATTGGATCATTTATCATTTTTTAGACAAAAAGAAGATTGCATAAAGTCAAATCTATTTTTCCACAAAATGAAGAAGTTATCCACAATATTATTCTTGAAATTGTTAATCAATTGATTTGCAGATACTTGATATCTAAAAATTTATTTCAGCTTTTGTTGATAAGTTTTTAAAAAAATAATTGTGAGAAAAACTGAAGACCTTTTGACTCTATTGAAATACCAGTTGAAGTAGTAATTCGAGTGTTTGACCTAAACGCTTGTTACTCTTTATTTTGTCGCTTTAATTTAGTGCGATAGGCATTGAATATTCTCGATTTGGAAACGATTCCCAAGTAGCCTTGTTCCGAAATTACGGGAAGGTTCCAAGCTCCTGTTCTTTCGAATTTATTCATAACATCGGCCATTCCATCTTCTGGCGAAACTGTAGCCGGTGGTTTGTGCATCAATGTTCCCACAATTACACTTTTTTGTGAATTGGGATCAAACATAATATCGCGTATATCATCTAATGTGATGATGCCCTGAAGCTCATTTTTCTCATTTACCACAGGGAAAATGTTTCTTTTGGACATACGCACTAGGGCCACAAGATCTTCTAGTTTCTTATCTGGTTCAATGGTAAGTAGATCTGTTTCGATCAATTTTTCAATCTTAATTAAGCTAAGTACTTGTTTGTCTTTGTCATGTTGAATCAAGTCCCCAGCCTTAATAAGCTTACCGGTGTAAAAAGAATGCTGTTCGAAATAGCGGGAGGTACTTAGTCCAACCGCAGAGACCAGCATGAGGGGTAGAAATAAGGTATATCCACTTGTGATTTCGGCAATAAGGAATATTGCAGTGAGTGGGGCATGCATTACACCACTCATTACACCGCACATGCCCACAAGCGTAAAATTACTAATAGAGAGCACCTTACCGAAGCCTAAAGCATTGATGCTTTGTGAGTAGATATAACCCGTTATTGCTCCAATGAAAAGAGAAGGGGCAAAAATACCCCCATTGCCGCCCGCACCAATCGTCAATCCTGTGGCGACAGGTTTTATTAAAAGTACACCTAAAGCGAAAAGAATAAGATAAAGTGTGCCATCTAGGTCTTTCAACAAGAAGCTGTCTTCTAGAAGCTGCTCTGGATTTCCATTAAGGATGGTGGTGATAGAATCGTAACCTTCTCCATAAATAGGATGGAAAATGAAAATGATAATGCCCAAGCCTAAACCTCCGAGAAGGGCTCTCCAAGTTTTGCTTTTGACTTTCATTGCCAAAGCTTCTGTGAACAGGGTAACTCTCGTAAAATAGACTGAAGCCAAACCACAAAATGCGCCAAGTAACAAGTAGAATGGAAAATCAGAAGCCTCGAAAGGGTCTTTAAGATTGAACGAGAAAAGTACATCTGTGCCAAGCGTGAGCATTGACACCAATGCACCTATAACTGAGGCAATGAGTAGCGGAATGAAGGCCGCAATGGTTACATCTGTAAGGATGACTTCAATGCTAAAAATAACACCTGCGACAGGCGAATTAAATATCCCAGAGATAGCCGCAGCTGCACCACAACCTATCATTAATGTTCGTTGACGATAGCTGAGATGCATCCATCTTCCGATATTTGAGCCAATGGCCGAACCTGTAACCACAATTGGCGCCTCTAACCCAACTGAACCGCCAAAACCGACAGTGATTGCAGAGGTAATCATTCTGCTGTACATCTTGGTTCTACCAAGTATGCTCGATTTTTTTGAAATGGCGTAAAGAATATTGGTTATGCCATGACCTAATTTTTCCTTAAGGATTCTGTCCGCAACTATCGAAGTAATTAGAATACCAATTGCTGGATAAATTAAGAAGAGGTAATCAGAAAAATCAACCCTAAAATCTCGAAGTGACTGTTGTATGTAATGAACCGTGCTTTTGAGGGTAACCGCAGCGATTCCACCAATCAAACCCACCACTCCACTGAGTAAAATCAAGAAGTTTCGCGAACTTACGTGGCGAATTCTCCAGATTAAAAATGTAGTGAGGAGTTTATTTGATTTCATAATTAACTAATCACAAATCTCTAAAGTTTTTTAGCCCTTTCCCAGTATTTATCCATTTCTGCAAGGCTCATATCGGCTATGTTCCTTCCGTCTTTTTTTGCTTCAGATTCTAGGTATTGGAAGCGCTTTATAAATTTAAGGTTTGTTCTCTCAAGCGCTTCTTCTGGATCGATATCAATGAAGCGGGAATAATTGATGAGTGAAAATAAAAGGTCGCCAAATTCGCCAGATGCTTTTTCTTTGTCTATTTGGTTTGAATCTTCAATGTTGAATTCATTTTTGAATTCTTGCATTTCCTCTTCAACCTTTTCCCAAACTTGTTCCTTCTTTTCCCAATCAAAACCTACTCCTCGTGCTTTATCTTGAATTCTGATGGCCTTGACCATGGAAGGAAGGCCTTTCGGGACACCACCCAAAACAGAGGTATTTCCCTTTTCTTTCAGTTTGATTTTCTCCCAGTTGGCTTTAACAGCCTCTTCATCTTTGGCTTCGACATCACTATAGATATGAGGGTGACGGTGAATGAGTTTTTCGCTAATGGAAGTGAGCGCATCTCCAATATCGAATGCACCTTGCTCGTCCGCTATTTTGGAGTAGAAGACCAGATGAAGCATTAGGTCACCGATTTCTTTTTTAATGTCTTCGAGGTTGTTTTCTAAAATGGCTTCAGAAAGTTCGTAGGTCTCTTCAATAGTCAAATGCCGAATACTTTCTAAGGTCTGTTTTTTGTCCCAAGGGCAATTAAGCCGCAGTTCGTCCATGATAGTAAGCAGCCTATCAAATGCTGCTAGTTTTTCCTTTCTCTTTAGGTCTTTTATTGGCTGAATCATTCAGATTAAGGCTTTTGAGGAAACTTACTGTCCAAAGGTAGCGTTCTACCGACAACTATCTTAAATTTGCAAAAAAATTAGTCTACTATGACAACTTTATTATTGACTTTAGGGCTTGTAGGAATGTTTTTCGTATTCATGTCAGTACGACTTATTCTACTTAAAAATGGCGAATTCAAAGGCACTTGTGCTTCTCAAAGCCCTTTCCTGAATAAAGAAGGTGTTCGTTGCGGCTATTGTGGCAAAGACATGAATGCTGGTGAATCTTGCGGAAATCCTGATAATGAAGTGGACAAAGTCCTCGCCAAATTCAAATAAGGTTTCTTCTATTCAAAAGTCACCCAAAAGTGACAAGCATCTTTGGTTTTTGCTAGATTTGCAATTACAAACCAACACCCAAATACGTGACGTTAATCAAGTCTATTTCAGGAATAAGAGGAACAATAGGAGGTAAAGTAGACGAAGCACTTACCCCAATCGATGTTGTTAAATTTGCGGCTGCTTTTGGAACATGGGCCAAGCAAAACTCCAAAGGCAATACAATCATAATTGGTCGCGATGCCAGACCCTCTGGCGAAATGATTTCCACTTTAGTTTCATCCACATTACAAGGTTTAGGTATTAATGTGATCGACTTAGGTCTTTCCACTACGCCAACTGTAGAAATAGCTGTTCCTGCCGAAAATGCTTG
This sequence comes from Roseivirga sp., assembly GCA_047636255.1. Classification (GTDB taxonomy): domain Bacteria; phylum Bacteroidota; class Bacteroidia; order Cytophagales; family Cyclobacteriaceae; genus Roseivirga. Next base: position 13,711 of record JBLIKG010000024.1, read on the forward strand.
TGGAGGTATTATCCTTACGGCAAGTCATAATCCAGTACAATGGAATGCCTTAAAGTTATTGAACTCCAAAGGGGAATTTATAAGTGGAGCGGACGGTTTAGCGGTTTTAGAAATAGCCAGAACAGATGCATATGATTTTGCGCCAGTAAAATTACTTGGTACTTACAAGAAAGATGATTCTTATATCCAAAAACATATTGAAGCTATATTGAAGCTACCATTGGTGGACGTTGACGCTATCAAAGCGGCAAAATTCAAAGTGGTGATCGATTGTGTGAATTCGACAGGTGGAATTTCATTACCACCATTATTGAAAGCATTAGGTGTTGCTAAGGTGGAAGAACTTTTTTGTGAACCTAACGGTCATTTTCCTCATAATCCAGAGCCACTTCCTGAGCACTTAGGTCAGATTTGTGGTGTTATGGAAAAAGGGCAATTCGATGTGGGTATCGTAGTAGACCCAGACGTTGATCGCTTAGCGCTTATTTCAGAAAACGGAGATTGCTTTGGTGAAGAATACACCTTGGTGGCCGTAGCAGATTATGTGCTGTCACAAGTAAAAGGCAATACCGTATCGAATCTTTCTTCAACTCGAGCACTAAGAGATGTAACGGAGAAAAGAGGGGGTAAATATGAAGCCGCTGCAGTTGGTGAAGTGAACGTAGTTACCAAAATGAAAGAAACCAATGCAGTGATTGGCGGTGAAGGCAATGGGGGTATTATTTATCCAGAACTGCACTATGGCCGTGATGCTTTGGTGGGGATTGCCTTATTCTTGACCCATTTGGCTAAATCTAAAAAGAAGATGTCGCAGTTAAGAGCAAGCTATCCGAGCTATCACATCTCAAAAAATAAAATTGATCTTTCTCCTGATATTGATGTGGACAAAGTATTGTTGGGCATTCAGAAAAAATATGCAAAGCAACCAATCAATACAATTGATGGTGTAAAAATAGAATTTGGATCTGAATGGGTTCATCTTCGAAAATCGAACACAGAGCCTATTATCAGAATTTATTCTGAGTCAGATTCTCATGCTACGGCTGACCATTTGGCGAATAAGATCATTTCAGATATAAAAGAAATTGTTTCTTCAAAACCCTAGAAAAATGAAGAAGGTATACCTTGATAATGCAGCAACAACTCCACTCGACCCGGCCGTCTTTGAAACGATGAAACCGATGATGTTGGAGATGTTTGGAAATCCATCTTCAACCCATGCTCATGGCCGTGAGGTAAGAACAAAGGTTGAAAAGGCGAGAAAGACCGTTGCTGAATTATTGAATACCGTTCCCTCAGAAATTTTCTTTACCTCTGGCGGTACTGAAGCTGATAATACTGCGATTAATTGCAGTGTTGAGGCTTATGACCTGAAGCATATTATCATTTCGAGAATTGAGCACAAGGCCGTACTCGAGACCGCTCAAAAGTTGGGTGCTACAGGAAAAGTGAAGGTCAGTTATGTCGATGTGGATAGCCAAGGCCATTTAGATTATGATCATCTAGAGTCGCTGCTTAAGTCAAACTCTAGATCGATGGTATCGCTAATGCATGCCAATAATGAAATTGGTACGCTCAACGATATTGAGAAAATTGGATTGATAAGTCAGGAGTACAATGCCGTATTTCATTCTGATACTGTCCAAACCATGGGGCATTTCAGGCACGACTTAAAGCAATTGGCTTGTCATTTTATAGTGGGTGCTGGACATAAATTTCATGGGCCAAAAGGGATTGGTTTTTTGAGGGTGTGCAAAAGCAAAAAAATAGGTCGATTTATTGAAGGAGGCGGTCAAGAAAGAAACCATCGTGGAGGTACGGAGAACGTTTATGGGATCGTTGGCCTAGCAAAAGCCTTAGAAATCGCTTACAGCGAAATGGAGGAACATACCAAACACATCCAAGGCTTGAAATCGAGTATGATCGAGAAGTTAAAGGCTTCTGTACCAGGAATTGAGTTTAATGGTGATATCCGTGAAGGACATTCACTGTATACGGTTTTGAATGCTAGTTTCCCTGCTCATGAAGACAACGATATGTTGCTCTTTAATTTAGATATTAATGGTATTTCTGCTTCGGGTGGTAGTGCTTGTTCTAGCGGAGCGAATACAGGTTCACATGTGCTTACGGGGATTAAGGCTGATTCAAATCGCCAAGGAATTCGTTTTTCATTTGGTAAATTTACTACTATGGAAGAGGTAGATTACACTATTGAAAAACTAACAGAGATTCTTGCTCCTGTTCAGGTTTAAACCCAGCCAATGACTAAACTAGCGGGTAAAATAAAGTTGATTTTTTTTATGCTAGGACTCTCAGTCATAGCCACCTTAGCTTGTTCCAATGATGAGATCTCAATTGTGGAATTAAGAGGAGTGATTACCGAAGGTGCTGGCGTAGGTTTAGACTGCGAATA
>JBLIKG010000025.1:0-15906 GCA_047636255.1 Roseivirga sp.
TGAAATTCTTGAAGTAGAAATCTAATTCAGTGGTTTGAATAATCAGTTTCGACATGTTTTAGCATTTGTCGATAGACGCAGTGCTTTCTCGTTTTGTGTAACTGATTATTGAACTACTCGACCAACGGGTAGATTTTGTCTATGAACCATGAATTTATCTTGGTTTATTATCACGAGTTGAGAATGCTTATTCTTTATCAAAAACTATTGAGCATTAAATCAATCTTCGCGAATAACTCACCAACGCCTAAAGCTGCCCAGAGTACGAAGAGGCCAAGCCCAATTTTTATGGCAATATGAACCTTGAGGCCTAATTTATTATTGATTAAAGCATTCACCGGAGGTAAATATATCAATGAGATTACAAGAATGAAGAGACCGAAAAATGGGTCATTTCCCCAGAAAGTATTAATAAGGCCGATAATAAGAAATAGTAGGCCAGATACCCAGGCAATGAAGTTGGATGTTGGTGAGTTGTTCATGGTATTTAATTAAAAAGTACTTTGAAATACAAAGTAGTAGAATAAGTATTTTATTTGCAAGGGTTTTGTAGAATGTCAACTCACTATTCTAAAAGAGGGAACTAATTATATTTGAAGTATATCTGGACTTGCTTAGCCCTTCTTCTCTACCTTCTTCCAATCAATTGGACTTACATCATCATGATTCAGCACGCGCAACTGATCTCGGTCAATACGCATTACCAATTGGCAGGCGGGATCTGGGCAAACGACTCTAGCGTCAGTTTCCATCCAGTCAGCTGGGTGATTTTTGCGTTGCTTCGCAGGGAGAAGCGGGAGTGTGGATTGAAGTGCATATAGACAAAAGTTTTTTCCGTCAGGCATAGAAATTTTGCCTCCCTTTAAGTGGAAAGCATCTCCGATGGCCATTTCGCATGTACAATGCCCATCAATCTTTTCAACAACTATTGAGAGGTCGTAAAGCTCAAACTGATCTGCTCTTAATTCTTTTTTGTCACTCATTTTGGGTCTGGGTTTTCGTTTCGGCCAAAACCGAATATAACTACTAAGATGACGATTGCCAATAATGCCCAAGACACAAAGTTGTACATACCAATTTGCAAAGGTGGTACGGATGGAATTCCAAACTCTTCTCCCGAATGCGTCATGTTGGTCATCAAAATAATGGGGATGAAGTAAGGCAATAGAAAGGGGAATGTACAGGCCACTAAGCTGAGTAAATTGGCTCTTCTGGTTTTACTAATTCCCATTTTTTCTCCGGTGGTATTGGCAAATTCCGATACCATTAAAATGGCCACGGCACTGTGTGTAGTGAGTAAAACGGCTGCGCTTATCGTTCCTGTGATCCAAGTTTCGGCATGTCGCTTTGTTTGACTTCGTTCCGATGCAAAGTCCACTAGTTTTTTGATCAGTCCACTGGCTTTTAAAGTGGCCACTAATCCCATTAAGAGAATGGTAAAAAAGCTGATGCCGACCGCTCGATTGATGCCGTCAATAATAAAGCTCTTCGCGGTGAAGTTCTCTAGGTCTAATGAGATCAGCTTGTCTAAAGGTAATAATCCCAGTGCGAGGCCAAGTGCAATTCCAAACATCAAACCCGTAATCAAACCAACAAATAGATGCTTGCCTCTCAAAAACATAAAGATGATCAGCGCAGGCACCATCAACATTGGAAGACCTGCTGGATTCCCCAGCAATGTGGAATTCACTTCTCGGATATTCGTTGATGAAAAGTTCGCACTTACAGCATAAGCAATTAGGGCTAGAATAGCCGCAGGTACAATGTATTTGATTCTGCTTTTTACGGTAGCCCCTAATTCCGCTTTTTGACTTAAGGCACTGACAATCGTGGTGTCAGAAATAGGGGCAACAAAATCACCAACGGTAGCTCCACCGATAATTGCACCTGCCAAAGTTGGTAAATGAGCTCCTAATTGGCCACCGACAGGATATAATAATGGGCTGCAAATAAGGATCGTGGCAAAACTTGAACCTGTTGAAAGTGATACAATACAACAAATGATAAAAGTCGCAATTACAAAACCTGTTCCACCCAAGTTCATTTGAGCTGATATCCAAATCAGAGCATCTACAAAGCCCGTAATCTGCATTAGAATGCCAATAGTGGAGGCTAAAATCCATGCAGTGATCATGACCATTACGATTTTGTTGGACATGCCCTCAATCACTATTTCAGAAAATTCCTTCCGATCCTTAGCCATTAAAAGACCAACAGCCAAAGCAATAATGAGCACAGGCCAGAAACCTCGTTCATCTGGGGCACCTGACAAGGCAATAATGATGACCCCAGTTACGAAAACTAGAAAAGGAAGAAGTGCTCCAAAAGCTCCGCCATAGAAGTTGATCGACCTTTTACTTTCTGATGCTTGAACTTCTATTTCCATTTAGACACTTGGTTCATTCAAATTATAGCGCATAATTCTGCCATGCTTTCCTTCTTTGTCACGCTCAAGATCATAAACTGGCCCTTTTGGTCCTTCGCTTCTATCAACTATGGAACGAATGGCACCCATATCTTCAGCATCCAATTGAAACTGGGCTATTTTCTGGAGGTTCTCTAAATGATTGCGGTTACGTGCTCCTATGATTACCGCACCAACCATGGGCTTCTGAAGCACATACCTACTTGCTATTTCTGCAATACCCACCTGATGTTTATCAGCAATTGATCTTAAGGTTTTGAGCGCTTCTTGAAATAAATCATAGCTACCGAATTCATCAATGATCAAGCGATATTTGACCAAAGATCTGTTCTCTAATGGTTCAGATGGATCAGGCGCATTCAGATAGCGATCACTTAAAAATCCGCCTGCTATAGCGCCATAGCAGAGAAATGGAATATTATGTTCCTTCGAGAATGCTTCTTGATCATTTTCTGGTCGATGATCGAGTACCGAATACTGCACTTGGTTCGTTTTAACGTGAACGCCCGCTTCGATCAATTCTTTAAGGTGCGCGGTATCAAAATTGGTTACCCCTATATGTCTGATTTTACCCTGTTTTTGTAATGCTGCCAGATGAAGTGCTGTTTCTACATACTTCGGAAATCTATAATCCCACCATGAAAACTGTACTAAGTCGAGTCTTTCGACTCCTAATCTTTGCAATGACCTGTCGATAATTCGAGTCGTATCGGCTAAAGTAACCTTGGCTAAAGCACTATAATCGGGCACATATTTAGTGTGAACTTGAACGGGGGCTAAATCACCAGCATTCAGTTCTGATTTATAAGTCTTTAAGAATTTACCAATCAACTCTTCTACGCCAGTATAAATATCAGCGCAATCAAAAGTGGTCACTCCTGCCTGTACAAAAGCTTTCATGTCTTCAATGGCAGTCTTTTCTTCAATATTTCCATGTCCGCCTGCTAAATGCCAACCTCCTTTGATCACGCGAGAAATGGAATAACCCGGTTGTATTTCTATTCGCTCCAATGCTGTTTATTTTATAATGGTTTGACTAAAGATATTATTGAACTCTTCAATGGGTATAGGGCCAGCTTTCATAATTGTATCCATAAAAAGGGTAAGATTGAATTGGCTCCCCAAGCGCTCTTTTTCTGCTACCAATAGTGCTGTGAACTGCGCGCCACCTAAAAAATAGGAGGTCAACTGCATCGGGGATGACATCAATCTGCCCCAAAGGCTTTTTGCGAATTGCGGAGCAACCAATGAAGTATTTGTAGAGAATTCCATTACCTGTTCTTGCGTCCAGCCATTGGTGTGCACTTGAACAGAAGTATAAGCCCGATTGGCATTCTCGATGCGCTTTCTTAGGTGCGCTAATAAGGTAAGTTTGTTCTCTTTTTCCCAGCCTACATCGAGTAGTACTCTTTCCGTGAATGTTGCCCAGCCTTCGGTAAAAGTACCATATGGGAATAGTAATCTCACAGGGTGTGCTGTTTCGCGACTGATTTTCATTTGCATATAGTGCCCAGGAAGCAACTCATGAATCACAATCATTCTGTTGAATGGCTTGTTGAATGATGCCCAAAAATCAATCTGTTCTTGTTTGGGTAAAGTCTCAGGAATTGAAGGTAAAAAAAGTGTAGTAATTGGGTTTGGATCGAAAGGAGGTGCACTGCTCACCCAACCAATCCGGGCAGCAGGCCCTGCACTTTCGGGAGCAGTTTTTATCAGAAGCGTATTGTTTTTGGGTAGGGTGGCAATTTTGTGCTCCTCTATAAATTGAATCGCAGCTTCGGCTAACTCATTCCAAAATTGGAGATAGTCGGCAGCGTTGATCGGGGCGTCTTTCTCCATGTCATCCAAAGCTGCCCTTGTCAAATCATGATAATCTGTCGGTAATGGGGTATTTGGATATTGTTCCTTTAGATATTCTGCTGAAACTTCACCAATGAGTTTTCTGACCAATTGGATTTCGTCTAAGGCCATTTTCGATAGTTGCTCAGAAGTGAGGTCACTATCAGTATAAAGGTGGAGTAATCTGGCATATTCGACACGGCCGACAATCGGGCTTGATTCTGTCGCTTCAGGTAATAGCTGATCGATTACATGATTGATTAAAAATCTAATTTGCTCAGCAGCTTTACTTGCCTCTTTTTCGAAATCAGAACAAGCTGGTTTCAACCCTTCTGTTTTGATTTTCTCCTGCAATCCCCCAGTTAAATATTTTTCGATTCTTTCTAATCCTCTTAGGCTTCTTTCGGCTTCAGCCTTGTCCACCTGCTTGAGGTTTGCGAGGGCAGCTAAACTCAGCGCTTGAATCGATTTAAGTCTATCGCAAAGCAGTTGATTTTTCTCTGGAACAATTAAGAAGTCAGCATTCAATATTTGATCTAATGCCGAATTGATTGGCGAGGCATAAAGAGAAAGGGAGTTGAAATGGGGGACATCCCTTTGCCATTTGTCAATCTCGGATTGTGCCTGAACTTTCAGCAAACGAGCATCAATGTTATTTGTGCTCACATAACTGGATTTAGTATCAGATAGCTTTGCAAGCAAGCTGATATTGTAGTTCAGCCATTGTTCTACTTTAGGCAATGAAAAATCTTCGTAGTTATATATTGAAGAATGCATTCCATTACCCAAAGCCCTTGATGGATAGAAGGCTTTCCATTGATCTATATATTCTTGCTCAAGGTCTTGTGCGGTGATATTTATACTGAATGAGAGCAATAAAATCACTAGACTGAGATAGCGCGATTTCATGGTTTGGTGGTGGTTGGTTAAAAATGATCTGGTAGAAGAAAGATAGTTATTAATAAAGATTGCGCAAGCAGGTTTTTGATGGAGTGGAGGCCATTTAGACCTATAAGGTTTTAAAAACCTTATAGGTCTAAGATTTAAATAATACCTCCAAGCTGAGAACTTTTGACTTTTGAATCGTCTCAAGTTTAGCATGCAGCAAATATTGAAGTGGCTCTACAGACATAAGGCGACCTTGGTAGTGGTTTTTCTTCATGTATTGTCTTGGGTACTCTATTTGTCTTTTTACAATCTTGGTTTTCTGAATAGCCAATTTAGCCTGCAATTTAGGGTTTGGTATTTGGTGAGCGTGGCACTGCTAGATGGCCTTATCTTCTACTACTTCTATTTTAGTGGGATCCCAAAACTGCTGGTCAATAAGAAATCTGGCCTATTTGTTATCGTAATCGTGTTGATTTTGGTCGTTTACCCACTGTTTAGCTACGGTGTGAATAATCTACTCACCACATTTTATCCAAATGATATTACTCCGCTAGCTGGAGTAAGCAAAGAGCGATTTTGGACAGTCTATGGTATTCGGGCTTTTTCATGCCTTTTTGTAATTGCGATGGCAGGGATAGGTAAGTTCACTTTCGATTGGTTCAAAAACTTAAGAGTCAAACGAGAGTTAGAGACGCAGAATTTGACCAGCGAATTGGCCTTCCTTAAATCGCAGATCAACCCTCACTTCCTATTCAATACATTAAATAATATCCATACGCTGGCCTATAAAAAAGCCGATGGTGCACCCGAAGCCATCATGAAGCTTTCGGAATTGATGCGCTATATGATTTATGAGTCTAATGTCGATGTGGTGCCCTTGACACAAGAGATTGAGTACCTTAAAAGCTTTATTGACTTGCAAGAACTCCGCTTTAAAACGAAGGAGATTGTCGATTTCGAAATTTCAGGTGGAATAGAGGATGCGCAGATCGCTCCATTGATTTTGCTGCCTTTTGTAGAGAATGCTTTCAAACATGGTAACCAAATTGACAGTCAAGGTGCCATCCAAGTGAGGCTATTGATTGGTGAACAAATTGAATATTCTGTCGCCAATCCATTTTCAGCAAGCCATTCTAATGACCAAAGAGATGAAGTTGGAGGGATTGGCTTGGAAAACATTCAACGCAGACTTGAATTGATTTACCCAAAACAGTTTGAGTTGAGCATCGATCAATCCGAAGATCATTTTAAAGTGAAACTTATAATTCAAAAGGCATGAAACAATTGAATTGCATGATTGTGGATGACGAACCACTGGCGGTTGAAATCATTGAAGAGTACATCAAAAAAGTACCTTGGCTGAATTGTGTGGCTACTAGTGACAATGCTTTAGGAGCTTTGTCTCAACTTGAAAAGAATGTGATCGATCTGATCTTTTTAGATATTAAAATGCCAGATCTATCTGGGATTAAACTGGCCGAATTACTCAATAATAAATACAATATCATTTTCACTACGGCCTATCACCAATATGCCGTACAAGGCTTTGAATTGGCCGCAAAGGACTATCTATTAAAACCTATTTCATTTGAAAGATTTCTGAAAGCAGTGCAAAGGATTCAACCTTCCAATGCAAAAGAAGAGGAGACTACCAGCGCTTTTATGTTCGTGAAATCGGACTACAAAATGAAGAAAATCAAGTTTTCAGAAATGCAATATGTTGAGGGCATGAAAGATTATTTGCGAATTGTCACCAGAACGGAGAAGATCATGACCTTGATGAGTTTTTCAAAATTGATGGAGCTGTTACCTGTTCAAGATTTTGCTAGGGTGCACAAGTCTTATGTGGTTTCGCTCAATGCCATCGAGTCCATTGAAAAGAGCAAAGTGAAACTAAAAGGCTTTGAGGTCCCGATTGGCGATTCTTTTCGCGAAGTTTTTTTGGCCATTATCAATAAGAATGTCGCTTAGTGGAGATTATTTCTAATTTATTTTAGAAAAAGAGCCCCTCAATGCCAACCTTTTAACACTTCTCCATGTTATTCAATCATGGAAAAGACGACTGCGACTAAATCTGCTAAGGCGAAAATCACCGATGCAGCCAAGTTGAAAAAAGCATATATAGACTATGTGCTTGAACACGGAAGCAAACCCGCTTCAATTTTTAAGTTCGTAAAAGAAGCAAAGATCAAAGAAGAAGCTTTTTACGAGGAATTCAACTCTTTCGAAACGATTGAAAAAGAGATTTGGGCTGGCTGGATGAGTGATACCATTGCTGCAATACATGCAGAAGAAGTGTATGATGGCTATTCTGCCAGAGAGAAATTATTGGCTTTTTATTTCACTTTTGTAGAGACTTTAAAAAATAATAGAAGCTTTATTCTACAAACTGCTAAAAAGCAAACAAGACCCGAATTGACTCCTGCTCATTTGAAGTCATTGCGCAAAGTCTTCAAGGAATTTGTGAACGAAATCCTGCTCGAAGCAAAAGAAACTGAAGAGGTTCAAAACAGGCCTTATATAAGCGATAAATACGATGAAGCCATTTGGATTCAATTCCTTTTTGTATTGAATTTCTGGGTAAAGGATGATTCAAAAAGCTTTGAAAAGACCGATGCTGCCATTGAAAAAGCGGTCAATCTATCTTTCGATTTGATGGGAAGAGGCCCACTAGATGCGATGGTCGATTTCGCCAAATTCCTTTTTCAAAATAGATCATAAGTCCTTTAAAAATTTTATGAAAGAGCAATCGAAGATACCCACAGGGAAAGTGCAGAGAGCCGCTAAGTTTGTTACCACTGGCGCGAGAGTAGGAGGGAATTACATGAAGCATTATGCCAGAAAAATGGTGAACCCTTCATTGACGAAAGATCAGCTCCATTCAGATAATGCTCGTGACATTTACAATTCATTAAGCGAATTAAAAGGCAGCGCGCTAAAAGTAGCGCAAATGATGAGCATGGACAAAAACATGTTGCCTACTGCCTATCAAGATAAATTTTCATTGGCTCAATACAGTGCGCCACCATTGTCTTTTCCATTAGTCACAAAGACTTTTCAACAATACTTTAAAAAGAGCCCAAGCGATATTTTCGATACGTTCACTAAAAATGCGGTGAATGCAGCTTCGATTGGTCAAGTGCATAAAGCTACTATTGGTGATAAGACTTATGCTGTTAAAATCCAATACCCAGGAGTAGCTTCAAGCGTGAGCTCGGACCTTAAGTTGGTGCGTCCTTTTGCAGTTCGATTGATGAATCTGAACGAAAAGGATTTGGATCACTACATGGAAGAGGTAGAAAATAAGCTGATCGAAGAAACAGATTACCTTTTGGAGGTGCAACGTTCGGTGGAGATTTCTGAGGCTTGTGGCCACATCGAAAATATCAGGTTCCCGAAATACTACCCTGAATATTCTGCAGAACGAGTCATCACCATGGACTGGCTCGATGGCAAAGTGCTGAAGGAATTTATCAAAGGAAATCCAACACAAGAAGAAAGAAATAAGGTAGGTCAGGCGCTTTGGGATTTTTACGATTATCAAATCCATACCTTAAGGCAAGTGCATGCCGATCCGCATCCAGGAAATTTTATTATCAGTGATGATGCTGTTTTGGGAGTGATCGATTTCGGTTGCGTGAAGGTAATTCCAGATCAGTTTTACGATCCTTACTTCAGTTTGATTAAGAAAGATATCATTCATAAAGGCGAAGAATTGGATGATCTTTTTACCCAGCTTCAGTTTATTTATCCCAATGATAAACCAGAAGATAAAGCCTATTTCTCTGAAGTAATCAAAGATATGATGGCGCTTTTAGGCAAGCCTTTCCATCAAGAAGAATTTGATTTTGGAGATGATGATTATTTCTACAAGATTTTTAAAATGGGCGAAATAATTTCGGAATCGAAGAAATTTAGAGAAAGCGAAAGAGCCAGAGGATCGCGCGATGGTCTGTACATCAATCGTACCTATTTTGGCCTTTACAATATCTTAAATGAGTTGAAGGCTAAAGTAGTGACCACAAAGCCTGAATGGGCAATCGCAGTCTAGGTTTTATTGAAGAATATTTTGAATGACGGGGCTTTTTAAAGCCCTTTCGTTTTTTACAGACTTTATGTTCATACCACTAGGGTTGAAGCAGGACTTAAATGCAGCGCTGAAATCTTCTGGCTTACTGATGATTTTAATCAATCGGCCTTTTAAATCGTAGATTTCGAATTTGATAAGCCCGGACTCAATTATGGCTGCCATATCTTCCAAAAGCTCACAACCATCCTTATTTAAATTATTGTTGATTTTATTCTTGATATCAGCGTAATCCGCTGTACTGACTTGGTCGTCAACGGAGTTGCAGCTTATCAGATAAGCCAGAAAAATAAGTAGTGTGAAAGACTTTTGCATTATTTACTATTACTACCATTAAGTCCTTCAATACCCTTCTAGCTTTGAAAAAAGTTCAAAGGATAAGCTTACTTCTTTTGGGTTAGCGATACAACAGGTTTTCGTCCATAGGAGCAGCAATACTTTCAATACTTAATACCCATGTTGCTATTAACTTTTTCGATAGGAATAAAAACTTTCTAGATTAGGTGAAAACCCTACTGATCTCAGATCAAGTTTCAGGATCTTCATGGTCAGCATCCTCTTGCTGATCCATAAGTTGTTTTAAGGTTTCTCGTCTAAATAGTTTGTGGTTTTTAACGAAAGTGTTCAATAACCAAGCAGCGATGATTATGTTGAGCAAGAGATAAGGGATCAAAGTTAATTCGAAGCCTAAAAAAGTATGTGCTTCCTCAGCGTCAATCAGTGCTTTCGTGATATTGATCACATAAACTACGCCTCCAACTAGAAAAAGCCATCGCCACTGAATTCCGAATTTTTGTGATCTGGTAAGGTTTTCATCCATATTTATTGGTCATGTGTTGGTAAGATGATTTGATTAAGTCTTTTAGCACTTCTAAATCGATATCCTCTATTTTTTTAATGTACAGGCAGGATTTACCTGTTTTGTACTTGTCAAGTTGACTCATTTTTTCTTCATAACGATCAAAACCAGGCATAATGTAAAGGCTGATGTTTTGAACCCTTGGTGAAAAGCCAATTTTTAGAAAATCGCCTTCTCTACCGCTGTCATATTTATAATGATAAACGCCATAGCCAATGATGGCGGTGCCCCACATTTTTGATGGCTCACCCGTGAGTTCTTCCATTATGGATTTAATGAGGTAAGCATCAGTTCTTTTTTTTTCATCTGCTACAGCGTTCAAAAAATCGTTAACACTGCCTTCATTTTCAGTGGTTTTATTCTGTGCTTTTGCCATAAACTAAAATTAAAAAATCAAGGGATAAAAAATAAGTACTCCAATAATTGCAGCAGTTATAGAAGCGATAAGCACTGCAGCAGCGGCCATGTCTTTGATTAATCCTGCCTTTTTCTGCTTTTGAGGAGAGATCAAATCCACAAGATTTTCAATGGCTGAATTGAGGATCTCAGTGACCATAACAAAGCCAATCGCTGCAATTAACCAAAGCCAGTCGGTGGTAGTTATCTGTAAATAAAAACCCAAAGCAATAACTACGAGAGCAGCGAATAGGTGAATTCTAAAGTTGTGTTCATTGTGGATTACGTGCTTTAAACCATCTATCGCGAATCGAAAACTTTTGATTCTGGCTTTTATGGAAAACGGCTTCTGCATTGTTAAAAGTAATCAGATTTATACCCGTTTGAAAAGTAGGTTCGTAAAAATTGGAGGCTTAATTTTGACTGTGATGCAAAAAAGAACACAAGTTTTTCTACTTATAACATTTTTACTCAGCTCGTTTGCCTGCGATAGCGACATGGACAAAGCGGGTCGTTTCTTCTTAAAGGGAAACGAGGAGCTGAAGGATCAGAATTATAAAGAAGCAATTCGATTATATACCGAGTCAATTGATAAAAACCCCTTGTTTAAAGAGGCTTACAATAATAGGGGCGTAGCTTATTTTAAGACACTTCGCTATGCAGAAGCCATCAATGATTACACTTACGCTATTCTGCAAGTAGACCCTGATTATGCTGATGCCTATAAAAATAGATTCGAAGCCAGTTTGGCTTCAGGTAATTTTAATCGTGCTTTAGATGATTCTGATTTTCTACGTAAAGCTTTTCCAGATAGCGCTTATACCTATTTTTTCAAGGGATTGGCTTTAACTGAATTAAAGCGTTTTGACGAGGCCATTAGTGAGTTTCAGAAATCCTATGAATTGGACGCAGAAAATGTAGAGGCTGTAGTGAACCAAGCCAATGCTTATTACATGTCTGATCGACATGATGAAGCCAAAGAGCTATTACAGAAAGCCATAGGAATGGACGCTTCGGAACCGAATATTTACAATACTCTTTCACTCATTGCGACACAAGAGGGTCAATTTGAAAAAGCATTAGATTATGCAAATCAGGCTGTGGAGCTAGATCGATTGAATCCCTATTTCAATAATAACCGTGGCTTTATTTACCTTAATCTTGGTGAATTAGAAAAAGCAGAAGCTGACATTAATTTGGGGATCAAAGCAGACCCTAGAAATCCTTGGGCCTATAGAAACAAAGCCATTTTCTATTTTAAAAGCGAGAGTTACGATGCGGCCTTACGCAACATCGAGCAAGCCGCCCTTTATGATGAATCCATTCCATTGCTCGATTATTATTGGGGAGCTATTCTTTTGAAATTGGATCGCAATGCAGAGGCCTGCGAGAAATTAAGCGCTTCGAATACAGAAGAAGCAGCCGTCCTCAAAAGACAAGCTTGTAATTAATTCGTAATTTATTTTTTAAATGAAATAGGCTTAATCTTAAAGATTAGGCCTATTTTGGTTAAGGTCTAAGATTTTTTTATGACCACTGTTAACAAGCGTTAATACGCTTTCGTCTAACCATTGATTATGGATGTCACACAGTTCAAAACGGAAGTTCTACCCTTAAAGAACAAACTTTACCGCTTTGCTTTCAACATTGTAAAAGATGAAGAATTGGCTAAAGATGTGGTGCAAGAATGTATGATTAAGGTATGGGAAAAAAGAGATGAGGTCAAACTGATCCATAATCTAGAGGCTTGGTGTATGCAAGTCACTCGGAATAAAGCATTAGATAAACTTAGGTCAAAACACATTAAAAGAACCGATCTTTTTGAAGTAGAACTGGACACACGTAAAGAGAAAGATACCCCAGTGGTGTTGGCGGAGCGAAATGAGATTATGAGCAGAATTCAAGAGTTAATTGATAACCTGCCAAACAGACAACGCGAAGTAATGCAACTGAGAGATATTGAAGGCTACAGCTATAAAGAAATTGCTGAAATGCTGGTGATAGACATCAATCTCGTGAAAACAAATTTGTTTAGAGCAAGAAGAAAATTGAAAGAAAGCCTAATTAAAGAAAATGCATATGGACTCTAGAGTAGAGGAATTATTGGAGAAATACTGGGCTGCTGAGTCGAGTGTTGCAGAGGAGCAAGAGCTAAGAAAACTTTTCAATACTGAAGAAGGAGTACCCGAAGAGTTAAAAGGACTTTTCGATCATTTTGAAGTAGAGCAGTCAGCAGCGCTAGGAGAGGATTTCGATCAAATGATTTTATCAATGATCGAAACCGAGAAAGAAACAAAAGTGATTAGCCTGAATGGTTATTTCAAGCAGTATGCCAGCATAGCAGCAGCGGTTTTAGTGTTGTGTGTGAGCTCATACTTCTTCATTCAACAGCAAAAGAGCTATGAGCAAATAGATACGTTCGATTCACCAGAATTGGCTTTGAAAGAATTTAAAAAGCAAATGCTGATGGTGTCTAACTACATGAATACAGGCTCAAGTAGTTTAAATGAACTAAGCAATATGAGCAAAGCCAATACGGCAATAGAAGATATTTCAATGATGGGTGAAGCCGCAAGAGGCATGAGTACAATCAAAGAAATGAGCATACTACAAAAATTTTAAAATAGAAAAATAAAAAAAACGAATATGAAAAAGTTAGCAATAATAGTGATGTTAAGCATGGTAGCTTTCGCAGCGAAGGCACAAAACGATGCAATTTCGAAGTACTTTTCGAAATATGAGAAGGATACTGATAAGTTCAGTGCAGTATCAATCAGTGGAAAAATGTTCGCCATGATCAACTCGATACAGGTGGAAGACGATGAGGACAAAGCCTTGGTTGAGTCTTTAGGTAAAATCAAAGGTGTGAAAGTACTTTTCGCTCAAAAAGGGGTTGATGGTGCTGCCATGTACACTGAAGCACTTGGTTTAATCAATGGTAAAGGATTCGAAGAGTTAATGTCAGTTAGAGATGAAGACAAAGACATCAAATTCTTTATCAAAGAAAAAGGCAACAAGATTGATGAAATGTTTATGGTAATGGGTGGCAAGGCAGAGTTCGGTATGGTAAGCATCGTAGGTGATGGTATCGATATCAACCAACTGTACAAGCTATCAAAAAGCTTAGGCATGGATGAATTTAAACACTTAGGGGGCAAATAACCCCCTTAACCTTTTTTTAGGTTAAGAACTCAATACCTTTTTACATTTGGATGTTATGAGAAAATCAATTTTACTCTTGGCCCTAGTGGCCACTACAACTTTCGCTTTTGGTCAGAGTAAGAGTGTAGAGAGATTCAGAGAGGATAATGAACCTAGCTTAAAACTCTTTTTCTATAAAAGCACGCTTAAAATGTTCGCCAACCTACAGATGGCATTAGGCGATAAAATGGAGCAAGAATTACCCGACATGTCATCACTAATTCAGCATATCGAAAAGGTCAAATTCTTTATGTTCGATCAAAATGATTATGATCCGAAAAGTAAAATGTTTGATGATTTGGAGACTTCTATTTTAAAAGAAGGTTACGAATCAATGATGACGGCCAGGTTAGAACAAGCCACAGTTAATTTCATGATGAAGGGAAGCGGAGATAGGCCTGATGGCTTTGTAATGCTTATTCGTTCAGAAGAAGGTTTCAATGTGGTTGATGTTGAAGGCTACCCAGACTTAACACAAATCATGAAGTTTACCGAATTCATGAATAGCAACACCAGTGATTTAAAATCGCTGAAAGACGCATTTAGGTAAAACAGACGCTGGTTTTGGATGGGCCAGCATCTGTATAAACTCAAAACACAAAACGATTTGGAAACTGTATTATCAATTAAAGGGCTCTCCAAGCATTATGGACGGGTCAAGGCGCTAGATGGCCTCAATCTAGAGGTCAAAAAGGGAGATGTCTTTGGCATACTCGGCCCTAACGGAAGTGGAAAAACCACTACTCTCGGTATCATTCTTAGCGTAATCAATCAAACCGAAGGTGAATTTGAATGGTTTGGTAGAAAAGCAGATAGAGATACCCGAAAAACCATTGGTGCCATTCTCGAGCATCCTATTTTTTATCCCTACCTAACGGGTGTTCAAAATCTCAAAATAGTATGTGATATCAAGGAAGTTCCCTACTCACGTGTAGACGAGGTAATCAAGCAAGTTGGTTTAGAAGAAAGGAAAGATTCTAAGTTTAAAACCTACTCTTTAGGCATGAAACAAAGGCTTTCAATCGCCTCGGCTTTACTTTGTGATCCGACAGTGATGATCTTGGATGAACCGACCAATGGGCTTGATCCTCAGGGAATTGCTGAAATAAGAGAGTTGATCATAGAAATTGCCAATGGTGGTAAAACAATCATCATTGCCAGCCATTTATTAGACGAAGTACAAAAAGTATGTTCTCATTTCTGTGTATTACAACGAGGTAAGCTCATCTATAACGGTCTAGTAGAAGATGTGGGTAAAGGAGCCGTCAGTCTAGAAGTAAAGGCGGACAATGAAAATATTGAAGAGGTTTTAATAGCTTCTAAAATGGGTAGTGAGGTAAAGCGAGAAAGAGATAAATACATTATGACCATGGAAGAGGGGTTTACCGCTGCCGATGTCAATGCTTATCTTTTTCAACATGGCATTACCGCAAAGCATCTTTTGGTGCAGGTGAAGAGCCTTGAAAAACAATTCCTTGAAATACTTGCTGATTCTAAAAAAGGAGGTGCCCAATGATTAGACTTTTAAAAATAGAGCTTAAGAAAGTAATGCCTAGTCGGGCTTTCAAAGTATTGGCCATCATGTACATTGTAGCGATGGTCATCATCAGTGTCGGTGTGATGCCCTTCTTTCAATACCTAAAAAATAAATTTGCAGATTTCGATTTGGATGGAGTTGATCCGACCATTATTCCATTTTATGAATTTCCAGACATTTGGCAGAACCTGACAAGTGTAATGATTTGGTTCAAAATGCTTTTAGGCTTCAGTTTGATTTTTTCAATCACCAATGAATATTCTTACCGAACAATTCGCCAGAACGTAATTGATGGATTGACCAAGCATGAGTTCATTTGGTCTAAGATCATCATGGCGGCCTTCTTAAGTGCAGTTTCTACAGCAGCATTGTTTGTATTGGGAATGATCACGGGCTTGATTTATTCAACGGATATTTCATTCGTCTCAATTTTTAGCGATAGCTACTTTTTGATTGCTTTCTTCTTCCAATTATTGGCCTTTTTACTCTTTACGTTATTTGTTGGAACACTGATTAGAAAATCCATTATCGCAATGGGCGTGTTGATTTTCTGGGTATTGGCAGTTGAAAACGGTTTTTATATTTGGAGTAAAGTGAAAAATGTGGATTGGTTAGAATACCTGCTTCCTGTGAAGTCGATCAATTCTCTTATTCATAATCCGTTTCCAAAATAT
>JBLIKG010000026.1:0-15389 GCA_047636255.1 Roseivirga sp.
TTATATGCTTGCCTTCGAACATAGTCTTTCGCCTTGGATCAGTTTACAGCACACGGTTGGTGTACTCAACAACGATCAGGGAAATATAGAAAATGGTTATTTTGAAGATAAAAGCGGCACTAAACTTTCAACACAGCTTAGACTATATTCTTTAAATACATCCCTAACGAAAGACATTTTTATTGGGTTTGAGCCCTTTATGAATAACTATCGCTACAATCGCACAAGAGTTTTTGAATTGAGTTGCGGATTGGCAGGTTGTAGCTACTTTCAAGAAGCTAACTATGATATTAAAGAAAAGCTAAGAGGGGGAAGGGTAAGAGTAGGTTTTATAAGTGAAATTAGTGAGCATATGTTTTTGGAAATGGATTTTGCGGTTGGCTATGCACAACATATCATTGAGCCAATCGGTAAGCCACAAAACGTAATCAGAACACAGGATTCTTTTGAGTATCAAGATGATTTGTTCGAAGAGATAGGAACATATGATTTTGCAATTAGATTGGCTTATATCATAAAATAATTCTTATCGAATTCGCTCATTACAACTTTATTTCTTTTATTTGTGCCACTTATCAAGAAAGACTGAGGGACTAGGCCCTATGAAGTCTTAGCAACCTGTAAAAGCTGGTGCTAACTCCTAGCCTCGAACACATATCGAGGGAAAGATGAGATCAAACTCCTCCATATCATTCTTGATAAGCTAACAACGAAACAACGTTTATGGCTATCGATATTAAAGAAATTCTTAAAGAACGCATCCTGATTCTGGACGGTGCAATGGGCACCATGATTCAAAGGCATCCTTTAGAAGAAGTAGATTTTAGAGGAGAGAAATTCAAAGATCATGGGTATTCCTTGAAGGGAAACAATGACCTGCTTTCAATCACTCGTCCAGAAATTATCAAAGATATTCACCGTCAGTATTTATTGGCCGGAGCAGATATCATTGAAACCAATACCTTTAGTGGAACCACTATCGCGCAAGCTGATTATCATTTAGAATATGCAGTTTATGATATCAATTATGAATCTGCTAAAATCGCCAGAGAAGTAGCAGATGAAATCACTGCATTAGAGCCTCACAAACCCCGTTTTGTAGCAGGTTCAATAGGACCAACCAATAGAACAGCTTCCTTATCTCCGGATGTGAATGACCCCGGTTTTAGGGCAATTACTTTTGATCAACTGGTGGAAGCCTACAAAGAGCAAGTGATTGCTTTAACCGATGGGGGAGTCGATCTACTTTTAGTTGAAACGGTTTTTGATACTTTGAATGCTAAAGCAGCTCTTTTTGCAATCGAAGAGGTTTCTGAAGAAAAAGGAAAGGAATGGCCAATCATGGTTTCGGGTACCATTACGGATGCCAGTGGAAGAACCCTTTCAGGACAGACTACGCAGGCATTTCTTATTTCAGTAGCACATATGCCATTATTATCCATCGGCTTGAATTGTGCCTTAGGTGCAGCTCAGTTGAGACCCTATTTGGAAACGCTTTCTGACAAAGCCGAATTTCATACGAGCGCTCATCCGAATGCCGGTCTTCCGAATGAATTCGGAGAATACGATCAGACTGCCGAGGAAATGGCAACTCAGGTGGAAGACTTCCTGTCCAATGGTTTCTTGAATATTGTTGGTGGTTGTTGCGGAACTACACCAGATCATATCAAAGCAATCGCAGATATTGCGGCAAAGCATAAACCAAGGCAAATTAATACTCAGTCTATTGTCTATGGTCAATAGTCTATAGTTCTAGAAATTTAAACCTATCCACCATTCATTATATATTATTAACTAGATGACTAAATACAACTCTTCTCTTCAATTATCAGGTTTAGAGCCACTTATTGTAACCCCAGAATCTAACTTCGTGAATGTGGGTGAAAGAACCAATGTCACTGGTTCAAGACGGTTTGCTCGACTTATTTTAGAAGACAAATATGATGATGCATTAGCCGTTGCTCGCGATCAAGTAGAAGGTGGAGCACAAATCCTTGATGTCAATATGGATGAAGGAATGCTCGATGGCAAAGAAGCCATGGTAAAATTTCTTCATCTCATTGCTTCGGAACCTGATATTTCTAGGATTCCCATTATGATCGATTCCTCCAAGTGGGAAATAATCGAGGCAGGATTAAAGTGTGTGCAAGGCAAGAGTGTTGTCAATTCAATTTCATTAAAAGAAGGGGAAGAGACTTTCATTGCCCATGCAAAGAAGGTCAAGAGATATGGTGCAGCTGTAATCGTGATGGCCTTTGATGAAGACGGTCAAGCGGATAGTTACGAAAGAAGAATTGAGATTTGTAAGCGTTCATATGATATTTTAGTGGATGTTGTCAAATTCCCTAAAAACGACATCATTTTCGATCCTAATATTTTCCCTGTAGCCACGGGGATCGAAGAGCATAACAATAATGCTTTAGATTACTTCAGAGCAACGAAATGGATCAGAGAAAACCTTCCAGGAGCACATGTTAGTGGTGGGGTGAGTAATGTATCTTTTTCATTCAGGGGAAATGATAAAATGAGGGAAGCGATGCATTCCGCTTTCCTGTATCATGCCATCCAAAATGGTATGGACATGGGGATTGTAAATCCTGCCATGCTTGAAGTGTATGACGATATCCCGAAAGACTTACTAGAAAGAGTAGAAGATGTACTCTTGAACAGAAGGCCAGATTCAACAGAACGACTTTTAGAGTTTGCTGAAACCGTAAAAGGTGATGGTAAAAAGTTGGTAAGAGATGATTCTTGGCGCAAAGAATCAGTAGAGAAACGCCTTGCACATGCCTTAGTGAAAGGTATAGTTGAATTTATTGATGAAGATACCGAAGAGGCTCGAGCGAAATACATAAGACCACTGAAGGTAATTGAAGGACCATTGATGGAGGGAATGAATATTGTTGGAGACTTATTTGGCTCTGGTAAAATGTTCTTGCCACAGGTTGTAAAGAGTGCTCGAGTCATGAAGAAAGCAGTTGCTTATTTGTTGCCTTATTTAGAGGAAGAAAAGGCTGAACGTAGGAATAATCCAGACCATAATTTGGGAGTTGAGGATTCTGGTCGAAAGATTCTAATGGCCACAGTCAAAGGCGATGTTCATGATATTGGTAAAAATATCGTGGGTGTTGTGCTGGCATGTAACAACTTCGAGATTATCGATATGGGCGTGATGGTACCAGCAGATAAGATTCTTGACAGGGCTATTGCAGAGAATGTGGATGTCATTGGGCTAAGTGGCTTAATTACGCCTTCATTGGATGAGATGGTGCATGTTGCCAAAGAAATGGAAAGAAGAGGAATTAAAATTCCTTTGATGATTGGTGGGGCAACAACTTCAAGAATCCATACAGCCGTTAAAATTGATCCTGTCTTCTCAGGCGCGGTAGTCCACGTTCATGATGCCTCAAAGAGCGTTCCTGTCGCGGGTGATCTTATCAGTAATGAAAGAAAAGAGGCTTATCGCGCTACGGTTAAGGCAGAATATGCTCAGCTAAGGGAAGAACATGCCAATAGAAAGCAGATCAAAAACTACATTCCTTATGCGAAGGCTTTAGAGAATAGAGTAAAAGTGGATTGGGAAAATAAATCATATACTACACCAACCTTCATTGGAAATAAAACCTTCAATGAATATGATATTTCAGAAATAAGAGAATACATCGATTGGACTCCTTTTTTCCAGACATGGATGTTAAAGGGCAAATACCCTAAGATTTTTGATAATGAAGTCATTGGAGTAGAAGCCAAAAAACTATTTGATGATGCTCAATTAGTGCTTTCAGAAATAATTGATAAGAATCTCCTATATGCGAATGCTGTCGTAGGTATTTATCCAGCCAATGCGATTGGTGATGATATCGAAGTGTATACTGATGAGTCTAGGACCGAGATTAAAACGGTTTTCCATTCATTAAGACAACAAGGTAAAAAAGGAGATGGGCTACCGAACATGTCATTGGCTGACTTCGTGGCTCCAAAATCTACCAATAAGCAAGATTACATTGGTGGCTTTGCCGTTACAGCAGGTATCGGAATCGAGCCTTTGATCGAGAAATATGAAAAGGATCATGATGACTACAACTCAATCATGGTGAAGGCGGTTGCTGATCGTTTGGCAGAAGCATTTGCAGAATTAATGCATGCTAAAGTAAGACGCGAATTGTGGGGCTATTCAAAAAATGAAACCCTAGATAAAGAATCCTTGATTAAAGAAGATTACCAAGGGATAAGACCTGCTCCGGGCTATCCAGCCTGTCCAGACCATACCGAAAAGGCAATCCTTTTTGATTTATTAGAAGTAGAAAGAAACACTGGAATTACGCTAACTGAGTCATTTGCAATGTATCCAGCTTCATCAGTAAGTGGTTTTTACTTTATGCACGAAGAAGCCAAATATTTTGGCCTAGGCAAAATTGAAAAAGATCAAGTCAATGACTATGCCAAGCGCAAAGGCATGTCCGTTGAGTTAGTCGAAAAATGGCTTTCACCCAATCTGTCGTATGATATTTAAAGGTGCGCTATTACTGATAACTATTAACTAATTACTGATAACTGACTCCATGAAAGTAACCCAACATATAAAAAGAGCAAAAGGTAAGACCTTATTCAGTTTTGAGATTTTACCTCCAAAAAAAGGCGAAAATGTCAATGGTATTTTCGAAGCAATTGATCCATTGATGGAGTTCAATCCACCATTCATAGATGTCACTTATCACCGTGAGGAATACATCTACAAGCAGCGCGAAAATGGTTTGTTAGAAAAAGTAACTACTCGAAAGCGACCTGGAACGGTGGGTATTTGCTCGGCCATCATGAATAAATATGGTGTAGATGCGGTACCTCATATTATCTGCGGTGGCTTTAGCAAGGAAGAAACGGAAAACGCTTTAATAGATCTTGACTTCTTAGGGATTGATAACGTCCTCGTTTTAAGAGGAGATGCCATCAAATCTGAGGGTAAATTCGTGCCAGACCCACATGGCCATGCTTATGCCGTTGAATTGATACAGCAAGTACTGGACTTGAATAAAGGGAAGTATTTACACGAAGAGATAGAAAGTGGGGCTACTAATTTCTCTATAGGTGTTTCAGGCTATCCAGAAAAGCATTTCGAAGCGCCAAGTCTTAAAAGCGATATGAAGTACTTAAAACAAAAAGTAGATTTGGGAGCTGAATACATTGTTACCCAGATGTTCTTTGATAATAAGAAGTATTTTGATTTTGTAGACAAATGTAGGGAAGCGGATATCAATGTTCCGATTATCCCAGGCCTAAAGCCAATCACTACCTTAAACCACAGTACTATTCTGCCAAGTATTTTCCATGTTGATTTACCAGATGACCTGGTTGATGCATTGGATAAGTGTAAAAACAACAATGATGTCAGAGAAGTAGGGATAGAGTGGTGTATTCAGCAATCCAAGGAGTTGATGGCTGCTAAAGTACCATGCCTGCATTACTATACCATGAGTAAGTCAAGTGTGATCAAGAAGATTGCTTCTGAGTTGTTTTAAATATCACTTGAACAAAACAAAAAAGGTGTCTTGTCGACACCTTTTTTGTTTCAATTCTTTATAGTGATTACCATTTGATTGGTAACTCAGCAATTGTGTTTTGCCAGCCAATCATTAAATGAGCTCCGCCATCAACTTCTTTAAACATCATAGACAGGTACTCAATCGCCTCATCAGACTTGCTTACTGAACCAACAGCACGAGCTACTTCTTTGCTATCCTTTAGGGCATAACCTCCCCAAGTATTTAATTTGCTATGTAAAACAAATGTCCATTTATCGGTTTCAGGAATAACAAAAAGGGTGTAAGTACCTTTACTTACTTTAACATCACCAAAAGTTACATCTTGATAAAAAGTGATCTCATTGGCTTCATTCGAGCCTAATCTCCACATTTCGCCATAAGGGATATCTTTGCTGCCCAACATTTCTCTTCCTTTCAATTGCGGTCTGCTATAGTATAATTTGACTTTAGCGTCAGGACGTGGTCCACCGCGAAGGTCAGAAAGTGGTAAATTGGCAGGGAAAAAGGCAGCGTCCATAGGACTAGCATCAGGTCCAGGGAATTTTTGTGCTTGTAAATTGACAGTGAATGCCAAAGCAATTAGGCTGAATAGTGCAAAGATTGATTTTCTCATTTTTGATATATAGGTTGGTTTAAAAATTACGAACTATAAAAATACGATTTGGTTTGATTAATCCTTAATGGAAGAATAAATAGCCAATGAAGATGGCGGCTATAATTCCTGCCAAGTCAGCTATCAGACCAGCGGTTACTGCATATCGAGAATTCTTGATATTAACTGAGCCAAAGTAAACTGCTAAAACATAGAATGTTGTTTCTGTAGAGCCCTGGAAAATACTCGCCATTCTACCCACAAAAGAATCGGGACCGAAGGTCTGCATGGACTCCACCATCATGCCTCTAGCGCCACCGCCACTGAGTGGTTTCATAATGGCTGTTGGCAATGCATCCACAAAATCAGTATTCATCCCTGTAAGACCAAATACCATTCTTAGGCCTTCTACAATACCTTCAAAAGCGCCTGATTGCCTGAACACACCGATACCCACAAGAATCGCCACCAAGTAGGGTATTATCTTAATAGCAATGCCAAATCCATCTTTGGCACCTTCGATAAATGCCTCATATACATTTACTTTATTCTTAAATGCTAAAGTGATAAAGCTGATAATGACTCCGAAAAGAATCAGACTACTCGCTACTGATGAGATGTTTTGTACCTGCTCTTGAGAGATAGTTTGAAAATAATAAATCACTAATACTATAAATGCCGTGAGTGACCCCAGATAGGCCAGAATGGTTTTATTAAATAGGTTGATTTTCTGATAAAGCGCCACCGTAATTAGCCCAGCCATGGTAGAGAAGAAGGTGGCAAGAAGTATAGGGATAAATACATCTGAGGGATTCGCAGCTCCTTCTGTTGCCCGATAAGCCATGATAGAAACAGGAATTAAGGTCAGCCCAGAAGTATTTAAAACCAAGAACATGATTTGGGCATTTGAAGCGGTGTCCTTGTCGGCATTTAACTCTTGTAAACCAGTCATTGCCTTTAGTCCTAAAGGAGTAGCCGCATTATCTAAACCGAGAAAATTCATTGAGAAATTCATCACCATGGGTCCGAAAACAGGATGGTCTTTTGGGATTTCAGGGAATAGCTTAGTGAACAGCGGACTTACTGCTCTTGAAATGATGGCAACAACACCACCTTTTTCGCCAATTCGCATAATCCCCATCCATAAGGTCAATACACCTGTTAAGGCCAAAGAGAGCTCAAAGCCTGTCTTTGACATGTCGAAAGTACTTTGAATCATTGCTGGGAATACTTCCATATCACCCAAGAAAATGAGTTTGATCAAGGCGACCACAAAGGCAATGATGAAAAAGGCAATCCAGATGTAATTTAAAGCCATGTGTGAATTTAGGAATTAATGTTAAACTAGGTTCATTAAATGGACTGCAGCAATTCCAGCAGTTTCAGTACGTAATCTATTCAAACCTAAACTTACTTTAATAAAACCTGCTTCAAGCGCTAATTCTACTTCTTTAGGGCTAAAATCTCCTTCTGGGCCAATTAAAATCAGATTACTTTGGTCAGACTGAACTAAATCCTTTAGATGTGCTTCATTCCCAAAATCTACGTAAGCAATAAACTTATTCTCAGCTTTTGATTCTTTCAAGAATGACTTCAAGGCTGTCATTTCATCTAATTGAGGAAGGAATGACTGACCAGATTGCTTCATGGCGCTGACTGCTTTCTTTTCTAGTCGATCAAGCTTGAGCACCTTTCTTTCAGAATGTTCGCAGTTCAAGAAGGAGATTCTATCAATTCCCAATTCAACCGCTTTCTCTAAAAACCATTCTATTCGATCTAAATTCTTGGTCGGGGCAATGGCCAAGTGCCGAAAAGTTGGATGAGATTGTTGCTTGGATTGATTTATGATTTCAAATTCACATTTCTTTGGATTGGCCTTGGTAATCTTCGCTTGATAAAAAGAGCCTTTACCATCGGTCAATTGAATTTCTGAATCCTCGGTTAAGCGCAAAACTTTTACCGCATGGCGTGATTCTTCATCATCTAAATAGATGACTCCTTCGGGGATATTGGGTTGATAAAATAATTGCATAGTCGGTTTGAATACGAAAATAGGAATTGACGCTCTTAATTCAATTATATTCGTTGCTAATGAAGGCAGAGAAAATCATTTCGCCAAACCAGTACGGTTATTTACAGCTTTTAGCTAATGTACTTTTCATTCTAATTTGGTTTTTCTCCAATGAAGGATTGTCATTTTGGGACGATTTTACCTATGTTAATTTCGCCAACGAAATCAATCAAGGCATTTTTGAGATTAGCACCAACCATTTCACAAGTAGAGTAGGACTGATCTACCCAACCGCTTGGGTAATTGATGTAATTGGTATTAATGAGTACAGCATGGTGGTTTTTCCTCTACTCTGTGGGCTCGGGTTGATCAACTTGTTCTACTTTCTGGGTAGAAATATTAATTACTGGATAGGGCTTATGGGCGGGCTGATGATCATTTGCGACTATCACATGATCAACTTTGCGATTCATCTCTTCCCAGAATTGCCGCTGACCTTGTGTGTTTTCATTTTCCTAATTGGCTATTACCTCGTTTTGAAGGGTGATGTTGATTACCGAATGACGGCCTTTGTAGGTGCTTTGGCTCTTTTTGGAGCTTTCCTGATCAAGACTACTGTCTTTCTACTCATACCGCTCATTGTTTTCCTTTTCATCAATGATAGAATACAAAAAAGGAATAGAGGGTTTTGGATAATTTTCATTACCCTTTCCGCACTGTTCTTTACACTGCATGGCTTATGGTATTTAGCAGAAAAAGGAAGCTTTATGTATCGTTTCGAAAATATTGCGGATAAACATGTAGCCACAGTCAAGACTTTTTTTGATAAGGAGAATTTACTTTGGAAAAGGCTTACTTATTTGCCCTTGCTGACCTTCACAAAAGGAGGATACTTCATTCCATTTTTACTAGCACTGCCTTCAATCTTCTTGTTAAAGCGAAAGAATTTTAGTTTGAAAGAAGCAGATCACTTTTGGCCTGTTGCGAGCATTATCTTGGTTCTTTCTTATTGGTTCTTTTCAACGAACTGGCGTTATTATAGCCCATTACCACTTGAAACTCGACATATTGCTTTCTTCATTCCAGTATTCATCATGTCTGCTGTAACGTTTTGGCCTAAGCACAAATGGTTTGTACTGGCTGAAAAGAAATGGGCTGTGGCTCTGGTGCTTCTTACTTTCTTTACGATTCCAGCATACACCATCAGTAAATCAAAAAATAAGGGCTTTGATCAAGAGAAAGAAATCATTGAGGAGTACTTTGTCTTCAATAGAATAAGTCAAACTGTAATTACGGATGGACTCACCAGCTATGGCTATTCCTATTTTTATGATTTCACTGAAGCAGGTGACAAGTATTTATGGTTTTCTGAAATGGACCTCGATGAGGTACGTCAAGGTGATTTCGTTTTGGAAAACAGGGCTTATTTTAATCAAGAGTACAATGATGATCAGAATTTCGGAGTACTTCTGAGTTGGATCTCAGAGCAAGGTTGGCAACTCCACTTATTAGAAGACAAGAAAGGGGTAAAGCTCTATCGAATCGAATAAAAAAAGCCGCTATTGCGGCTTTTTAATTAAATCATTTTATTCTGATTACTTCATTTTGCTGAGCTGTTCTTCGCCCGCTTTCATGATCGCGTAATCTTTCCATTTCTCGAATTCTTCATTGTCCATGTTTTTATCCGCTGGACCTGCGGCAGGCGGACGAAAGCTGTATTCTGATTCCCACCATTGTTTCGCGTATTCACTTGCCTTGTCTTTATCTACCTCGAATTGACTTACCTGACCATCGCCAATTAACCAAGGCTTTTCTTGTGCACTGTATTTTTGGAAAATCATAGTACGCATCTTAGTACCCAAATCATCTTTCTTTTGAAAATGAGATTTTGAGTAAGCCAATGTTTCTGGCTCAATCATTTTATTATCCCAAAAACGCTTTGATTGAATAATTTGTGATGATGTAAGAAGATATCCTTCTCCAAATTCTAGTAACGAACCCTCTAAATCACATGATCTAGCTGGTTTTTTCTTTTTCTTTCCGAAAGAAAATAATCCCATTGTTGTTTGTTTTGAGTTTCAATTTAACCGTTCGCAATATGCGAATAAAATACCTATTAAGTAAAACGGACTTACAATAAGCCTAATACAACGATTGCTTAAAGCCCTGTTTCCTTTGTCAATCTCGATACAATAGTTAGACGATTCTAAAGTACAAATTGTACAAACGGCAGTCTTATTTTTTAACTGAGTTTTAATTTTCAGCGGCTTTTAGGCTACCTATAAGGTCGATATACTCTCTCATTGCATCTTCCTTGGCTTTACCAATTAACCCAGCCCAAGCGTTGTACTTGGCTGCTGCTTTAAAATCAAAACCACCTGGTCTTTCAGTATCATTATCGCCATGCGTACTTTGCTTATAAAGCGCATAAAGTTTGAGTAAATGTTCGTTAGAGGGTCTTTGAGTAAGTGTATCTACAGTTTTGAGTGCATTGTCGAATGATTGTTGAAGTTCCATTGCTAAATTAATCTTGGAGGTTTATTTGAAATTTGATTGAAACGCTATACCAAAAGAGAATTAACTCTTTATAATTTGCATAAATTCGAAGCCTGAAATTATTCAATTTAAGTCAATATGCAATTGGGAATTTATCAAAGAACTGTAATTATCAAGGCTTTCATTGCCATGGTATTTTGCGTCTGCTCTTTTCAGTGTATTGCACAAGATATTTATGAAGTCAACTATAAAGCTGGGCCAATTATAAAAATTATCAACCCAAAGACCAGTATTGAAAGTGATAATGTCCGAATTCCTGAAGATGGCAACGAAGTAGGTTATCAATTTGGTGGATTTTTGAGACTTCAGGTCAACAATGTTTACTTCCAGCCAGAATTGCTTTTTTCTACTATTCAAAGCAGGGTTGAATTTCTGAATTATCAAGGTATTTCAGGTTTCAATCCAGCGGCTGATTTTGAATTCAATACACTAGAATTGCCAATGGCGATCGGAGTCAATATTGGAAATTTTAGAATTGATGGTGGCCCAGGCTTTAGTGTTTTATTAAAAGGGAGTGAAATTTTCTTACAAGAAGACAGTGACGTCACTGAAGAGTATAATAATATTTCGTTGCTCTGGCGTTTAGGCGCAGGCATCGATATTAACAAGGTTTCGCTTGATTTTAAGTACGAATTCGGACTAAGCAAAACAGCCGAAAGCTTAGAGCGCATTATTGGTAGGGATAGTCTACCTCGACAAAGTCAGCTGGTCTTTAGCGTGGCTTATTCATTGGTGAAAGACTAAAAAAAAATCTTTCGACTCTAAACCAGAATCCAAAGACTTTAAGAACTATTCAATAAAAAACCTATCTCTTAAACTGCCCTGAAACCACCAAATCCTTGGTGCCATGATTCCAGCTATAGAAACCTTCGCCTGATTTAACCCCTAAATAACCAGCGGTTACCATATTCACTAAAAGAGGACATGGTGCGTATTTTGGGTTACCAAAACCTTCATACAGCACATTCATGATCGAAAGGCAAACATCTAGGCCAATAAAGTCGGCTAACTGCAACGGTCCCATTGGGTGCGCCATTCCTAATTTCATCACGGTGTCGATTTCTTCAACTCCAGCCACACCCTCGAACAAAGAAATAATGGCTTCATTGATCATCGGCATTAAAATTCTATTGGCAATAAAGCCTGGATAGTCATTTACTTCAACAGGCACCTTGCCTAGTTTTTTCGATGTTTCCATAATCAAACTGGTGACTTCACTTGAAGTAGCATAACCTCTGATTACTTCGACTAAGCGCATTACAGGCACTGGATTCATAAAGTGCATACCAATCACTTTATCCGGTCTTTTAGTTGCTGCTCCAATCTTAGTAATTGGAATAGAAGAGGTGTTCGATGCTAGAATACAGCTTGGTTTTGTAAACTGATCTAGGTCGGTAAATATTTTAAGTTTGATGGTTACATTTTCCGTGGCTGCTTCAACAACTAAATCAGCATCTGCTACACCTGTTTTCATATCGGTGAAGGTGCTGATATTCGCTAGAGTATTGGCTTTTGCGGCTTCATCAATCTTTTCCTTAGCCACCATTCTATCCAAGTTCTTTTCGATTGTTTTCATGGCGCGTTCTAAAGCTTCTGCCGAAACATCAATAAGGTTTACCTTAAATCCGCTTTGAGCAAAAACATGTGCGATGCCGTTTCCCATTGTACCTGAACCAATGACTGAAATATTTTTCATAGTTAATTTTTGAGAGTGCTAACGTTTGCACAAATATAAAAGGGTGATTAACAAAATTGTTTCAACATCAAGTTTATTGACCTTAGATATTGCATAATTTGCCATATGCTATTAGAAATTTGTGCCAACTCCATCGAATCTGCTTTGAATGCTCAAAACGGAGGGGCAGATAGAATTGAACTCTGTGCTCATTTAGAGGTCGGAGGTTTGACGCCAAGCCATGGATTGATTAAGGTGGCAAAAGAGTTGCTCAACATTCCCATTTATGTTTTGATCAGACCGAGAGCAGGGGACTTTGTGTATTCTAAAATAGAAATGGAAGTCATGAAAGAAGACATTCAGTTTTGTGCCGAAATTGGTTGTGCCGGGGTTGTGATTGGTTGCCTAAATATAGACAGAACTATTTGTTGGGAACAAACAGAGCAATTGCTCGAGAAGGCAGGCTTTATGGATGTCACTTTCCACCGTGCTTTTGATCAATGTCCAAATCCTTTTGAAGCGCTTGAAACACTTCGCGAGATGGGAATTCAGCGGGTTTTAACTTCAGGATCTCCAATTTCAGCGATTGATGGCTTGGAAACACTTGGCGAGTTGGTGGATGAAGCCGATGAAGACATCATTGTGATGCCAGGAGGGGGTATTCGACCGGACAATTTGAAAACTTTACTGCAAACGGGTGCTTCAGAATATCATAGTTCTGGAATTCCGAAAGGAGAAAATACGACTAGTATTGAGATGGTGAGTGCTATGAAAAGAATAGTAAAAAATCAGTAAGCTATTACTTACGCTTTTCACCACCTGGGCTTTTACCTCCTTTGCGCTGCGGTTTCTTATACTTTACGGCTAATGTTCTTTTGTAAGAGCCACCTAGATTCTCTTTTCTATTCTTTTCACTTTTCTCGTGGAAAGCTTCGCCTGGGGGGACGATCTTATTTATTTTATGACTTAAAGCCTCTTCAACTCTAGGTCGCTCTTCAGCAGTCAATTGACGAGAAACTTCTACATCTTCTGGAAAAGGAAGTTTCGTAATTTCTTGCACCATTAATTCCTCAATGGCTTCTTTATCTTTTTGTTCTGTAGGGGTATAAAAGAGAATTGATTTACCCATTTTTTCCGCTCTTCCTGTCCGACCTATGCGGTGCATGTAGTTCTCAGGGAAATTCGGAGTATCAAAGTTGAAAACATGGCTAACTCGGTCTAAATCGAGTCCTCTAGCGATGACATCGGTAGCAATCAAAATTCTATTTTTCCCCGAATCAAAATCCTCAATAGATCTAATTCTGTAATTCTGGGTTTTGTCTGAGTGGATTATACCAACAGAAGCCCCAAAAACTGCTTCTACCGCTTCAAAAAGTAAGTCAGCCCTTCTTTTGGTTGATACAAATACTAATACCTTTTTGTATTCTATCCTGTCGGCAAGAAGTGAAGAAAGCAGGTTGACCTTGGTATAAAAGTTGGCTGCCTCAAAACATACCTGTTCAATATTCTCTAATGGAGTACCGCTAACCGCAATAGATACTTTCGTGGGCGTTGTAAAATAATCGTTAATTAACTCATCTACCTCTTCTGTCATGGTAGCTGAGAACATGATGTTCTGCCTTTTTTCAGTCAATAAATCGAAGATGTTTTGAATTTGAAACCTAAAGCCTAGATCAAGCATTACATCCACTTCATCAATCACTAACTTATTGATTGTTTTTAAGCTCAATGAACGGCTGAGCACAAGGTCATAAAGACGGCCAGGTGTCGCCACAAGTATGTCGCAACCAAGAGCTACTTCGGCCATGTGTACTTTTACATTTGGGCCACCATAAACTCCCAAAACCCTCGTAGACATGTATTTAGCCAAAGATTCAGTTTGCTCGACAACCTGCATAACTAGCTCACGCGTAGGTACAACCACCAAAACCCTAGGGCTGATTTGCTTTGAGAATTTCAAATCTCTGAGGATAGGCAACATGTAAGCCAAGGTCTTTCCTGTACCCGTTTGTGCAATACCTACCATGTCTTTCCCTGAAAGAATTATTGGAAAAGCTTCGGATTGAATAGGAGTAGGCCGTTCGAAGCCCAAATCTTCAATGGAATTTCTTAATGGAGTTGAAAGGTTGAGTTGGTCAAAGCTTTGCACAAGAGATATTTTTTACAAAAGTAGGCATTTGATCTCAAGAAGAGGTATGCGTACGCAGTTAATCGGTTGATCAGTGAAATAGGAAACTAGTTGGTCAGGAAACGGAGAATCAGTGAACCCTTATTCCTAAAAAAAATTCACTTTAACTAATAACTAATAACTAATAACTAATAACTAATAACTAATAACGAATCCTACGATTTCCGCTCAACTTCCTTCAAATTATCAAGCTTCTTATTTCTTAAGAATCCGTTGATGTCTTCGAAGTGTTCTTTGATGCGTTGGTTACCAAATTCAAACACTTTAGAAGCTAATCCATCTAGGAAATCACGGTCGTGAGAAACTAAAATGATGGTGCCTTCGAAAGCCTTTAAAGCATCTTTCAGAATATCTTTGGTTCTGATATCCAAATGGTTAGTAGGTTCATCTAGAATTAAAAGGTTAACAGGCTGAAGCAATAGTTTGATCATTGCTAGTCTTGTACGTTCTCCACCTGAAAGCACTTTTACCTTCTTTTCAATAGTGTCACCTGAGAACATAAATGCCCCTAATAGATCTTTGATTTTTGTTCTTACATCACCATGAGCGATTTCATCAATGGTTTGAAAAACGGTTAGACTCTCATCAAGCAAGGAAGCCTGATTTTGAGCGAAGTAGCCAATCATCGAATTATGACCCACTTGAAGGCTACCATTAAAATCGATTTCACCCATAATGGCTTTTACCAAAGTGGATTTTCCTTCACCGTTTTTACCGATAAAAGCTACTTTTTCACCGCGTTCAATGGTCAGAGACACATCTTTAAATACAGTATGATCACCGTATTTCTTGGTGAGGCCATCAGCAATAACTGGGTAATTACCAGA
>JBLIKG010000027.1:0-15242 GCA_047636255.1 Roseivirga sp.
ATGCCGGCACAGTATCGTGCATCACTGAGGTTATTAATTCCACTAACTTTTACAAAGGTTTTCAGGGCCATAATTGAAATTCTCTATGCTGAATTGATTGTTTGAATTTGATTCTCGGGCAAAACTAATTGAATTAGTGCTGTTTTACAGACTTTTTAAATATTCTCTTATGATGAGTCTTCTATTCTGTTGATTGCTTGTAGCTCGAGAAACGCTGGAAACACAATTCCTTGGTCGATTTGGTTTGCCGAGCCGTTGAGTGAAGATAAATAGGGTTTACTTTTGAAGCATTCAGCAAGTTTGGGTGAATTATTGGTGCATTTAAATGAAGATCCGTCTTATCGATAGAGATTACAACAAGAAATCACCAACAAGTATTAGTTAATCTCGTATCTTTGAATGGGTAATTTGAAATAAATGGTAGTGCGAATAAATCGTAGTACCATTTTTATTTTATACTCCTTTCAAGTGAATCGCGTTAAGTATTTGAGATCTAAAATTCTATGTGGAAGAATATTTTACTACTGTTTTTCATAACCACTTTAGGTATAACAGCCTGTGGACCAAGCGATGAGCTCATTCCTGCTATTGATCAAGCTACAGGGGTAACTTATTTCTATATGGT
The DNA here is from genome assembly GCA_047636255.1 of Roseivirga sp. Taxonomy (GTDB): domain Bacteria; phylum Bacteroidota; class Bacteroidia; order Cytophagales; family Cyclobacteriaceae; genus Roseivirga. The sequence continues at coordinate 626 of JBLIKG010000027.1, forward strand.
GGATAATAAGTACCGCGAATACAATGTCAGAGAAATTAGATACAGCGCTGTGGGTATAAGCGATACCTTTATTTATCAGCTACGCGAAGAGGTTAAAGAAGCATTTCAAAATGCGCTCGGTGAGGAATCCCGATTGATCCACAGATTTACAAGACCTAATACCAACACTACTTGGCAACTTGATTCGGTTTGGACTGTTCGAATTGAGCGTGACAGAGCTGTTTCAATTGAGAACAATATTCCTATCGTCAAAATTGTTTTTCCGGCACAAACGAACAGGAGTTGGGATGCGAATGTTTACAACCCAAAAGACGTAGATCAATTCAAAATCCTCAATTTTGGAGCACTGACCAATATTGCGGTCAACGATGATTTAGAGGCCACCACCACCTTGACCATAGAGCAAGAAAACGATCAAGATGGCATTACTTTTAAGGATTTCAGAAGAGAAATTTACGCAGATAGCATCGGATTGATTTCGAAGCAATATGAAGTGCTAAAGATTTGTTCTCGACCTGAATGTGTTGGCCTCAATCAAATCGAATCTGGCCGATTCTATCGTGAGACAATCATTGCCCATGGATTTATAGATGAAGGTGGTAATTAAAATCATATTATTCAGCCTTTGCTTTAATCTAGGCCTTTCGGCCCAAGACCGTTACATGGTTTTTTTTAAGGATAAAGCAGGAAATGATTTCAGCCTCAGTAATCCCATAGCATTTCTTTCACAACGCGCAATCAATCGAAGAAGCAAACAAGGCATTGCTCTTGCCGAAAATGATTTGCCCGTTAATTCCGCATATATACAAGGATTGAAGGACTTAGGAGTAGAAGTTTATTTCCCAACAAAGTGGATGAACGGAGTGCTGGTTCAAATGGGTTCAGACTTAATCCCCACTATCAACGAACTTCCCTTCGTATCGAATATTGAATATGTAGCACCTGGGGCGATTCTGTCAGGAAATGTGAATGGTGATGCATACGATGGAATAATGGCTCAAGAAGCATCTGCTTCCGCCTTTCAAAACGAAATTCTCGATATTGATATCATGCACGATGAAGGCTTTCGTGGCGAAGGGATGCTTGTCGGTGTATTTGATGATGGCTTTTCAAACATAAGTCGTTTATCTCCTTTAGCTCACTTATTTGATGATAATAAAATTCTATTGACCAAAGATTTCGTGATCAACAGAAACAATGTTGAAAATGCAGAAACTCATGGTACCCGTGTTTTGTCTATAATGGCTTCCAATGCTGGAGGTGAATTTGTAGGTTCAGCTCCTTCTGCTGATTACATGCTCTTTATAACTGAAGCTCCAGGTGAGTTTAGGGTAGAGGAATACAATTGGCTTTTTGCCGCTGAAATGGCAGACAGTGCTGGGGTAGATGTGGTCAATACCTCCTTAGGTTATTCAGAATTCGATGACGACACCATGAATTACACCTATCAGGACATGGATGGGCAAACTGCTGTAATTACGAAGGCAGCCAACCTTGCTGCGAGCAAAGGTATTCTCTTGGTGAATAGTGCTGGTAATCAAGGTAATAACGCATGGAATTTTATTACAGCTCCCTCGGATAGTGAGTCTGTTTTGGCAATTGGTGCGATTAACTCAGCTTTCAATAGAGCAAGTTTTAGCAGTTTTGGGCCATCTGCAGACCAAAGAATTAAACCAGACTTAAGTGCTTTAGGGCAGGGTACGGCAGTAATAACTTCTACTGGTAACATTGCTAATCAAAGTGGCACATCCTTTTCTTCGCCCATTGTAGCGGGCTTAGTTACAGGTTTTTGGCAAGCATTTCCAGCACTGACTAATTTTGAAGTCATTCAAATCATGAAAGAAAGCGCCAGCCAATTTTCTTCACCGGATAATGAGCTTGGTTATGGTATTCCTAGCTTTGTCCGCGCTGCTGAAGTAGCAAGGAATTTAGAAATCCCGATTGAAAGTGGGGCAGTTGTTTATCCAAACCCAATTACGGATGACTCATTCACGCTGGCCTTAGCACAAAGTTATTTTGGAAAAGAAGTGGTATTGACCTTGGTTGATCGAAACGGTAAATCGCTCTCAGTTTCTAAAATATTCCCAACTCAATTAAAAAATAGGTTCGAAATCAATTTCGAAAAGGGCATAGCGGGTCTGTATATTTTGAACATCCAAACAAGTGATCAGCGAACGATGAAAAAGTTGATCAAATATTAGATTATATTTGAGGATGAATGCTCCGATTATAGCCCCATCTGTACTTGCTGCTGATTTTGCCAACCTTCAGCGCGATATCGAAATGTTGAATGAAAGTCAAGCGGATTGGATTCACATTGATATTATGGATGGCGTATTTGTGCCTAACATTTCCTTCGGCATTCCTGTTTGCGAAGCGATCTACAAATACGCTAAGAAGCCATTAGACGTGCATTTAATGATTACACAGCCCGAGCGATATTTAGAAGCTTTTAGAAATGCAGGAGCTGCAACAATCACTGTGCATTATGAGGCTTGTACGCATTTGCACAGAACCTTGCAAGTCATTAAATCCCTTGATTGCAAAGCTGGTGTTGCAATTAACCCTCATACCAACGTCCAATTCTTAGAAGATACCATCAAAGATATAGACTTAGTGTGTGTCATGTCAGTGAATCCAGGTTTCGGTGGTCAGAAATTTATTGAAAACACCTACAAAAAGGTGCGCCAACTCAAAGAAATTATCGCTGAGAATGATGCAAAGACGTTAATCGAAATCGATGGGGGAGTCAATGCAGCCAATGCACCATTGCTAATGGAGGCTGGTGCCGATGTTTTAGTTGCTGGAAGTTTTGTATTCAAGTCAATTGACCCAATCGCTACGATAGAAGAGTTAAAGCGGATTTGAGATTTCAGATATTTTCCTTTGAACGGTTAAATTTACAAAGGAAAACCATCAAAGCAATTATGACACGGAAGCCTCGGGGCTTCTTTCCCTGAGTTTGCGAAGGGTCTAGAATTCAACTATAGTTCCTTCGCTATGCTCAGGATAGAAAGCGACAAAATAGTTTTTATTGGATAATCAATCAGTTGTGAACTAAATAAGTAACCCTGCAACTATAATTGCAAGTCATGCCGAAGGGATCTTTTTCAGCGCAGCAAGAAGTGAATTGGTAAAAAGGAGGCGTTTCACCTTATTATCAACTCGCTAGTATTTTAGCCACTTCTTCAACAGTCTTCTTAGCATTTCCGATAAAAATCTGATTGTCTATTAAAAATACGGGTCTTTTTAAGAAGGTATACTCTTCTAAAATATACTTCCTGTAGTCAGCTTCATTCAGTTCCATTTCATGTAAGCCCTGTGCTCTGAATTTCATCGCCTTGCGGCTGAAAAGTGCTTCGTAAGAGCCTGCCAACGTATGCATTTCATCAATTTGCTCTGTTGTGATTGATTCGCTTTTGATATCCTGTTGTTCAAAACCGGTAAGGTTCAAACCGTCCATAATTTTTTTACAAGTAGAACAGCTGGAGAGGTAGTATACTTTCTTCATTTTTATTGTTTGTATTGAATTGTCATCAAAATTATAAATTAGGCGCTCATATTTCATCAATTCGTGCGAAATGCAGTTTCAAATCATAGCCAATCGAATTAAATCAAGGAGAGAATTCTTAGAATTGGTTTTATTATGAACGAAAATTTGACAGACCTTAATTTTTAGTCAATTTTCTCTTGCTTCTTTTGAAGGAAAGGTATTATTTGGGAGATCAAAAATAACACTGAACTACAAAGAGGAGAAAAAATGATGAAAACATTGACAAAAGCTTTACTTGTGTGCTTAATGATTGGTATGAGCTCAACTGCTTTAAAGGCACAAGCGCTTGAAGAGCAAGACATGAAAGATTATGCTATCATTATGCTAGCTCAAAAGGCGATCACTGATAAAATCAGTCCATACGTTAACGATTTGATCGAAAAACAAGACGGTATTGATGGAAATAGATATGCTGAGTTAGATGCAGCTGCTAAAGGTGATATCAGTAAACTTCCTGCTGGAACTACTGATTTTGAAAAGTCATTTTATGCTACTATTCAAAAAAGAGTGACAGACAGAACAGACGCGGCAAGTGATGTAGTTAATAATTTAGCTAAATACACTTTGGGAGCATCTAAATACAAAGCAGCAAAAGCAGCTTATGCTAAAGGTGGAGATGCCAAGGCTAAAATTGATGCCTATATGGCTGAACTTTCAACAGAGAAACCTTAATCAACCTTAACATACTAAATCGAAAGAGGTCGCAAGTGATTGCGACCTTTTTTGTTGTCCATCCATAATAAATAAGATAGTTTGCCTTTATATTGTAGAAACTAATTTTAATTGAAACGATATCTCCTTTTTCTCTTCTTTTCACTCCTTATGATTTGCATTTACTCTAATGCAGAGGCTCAAATTTTCAAAAAGAAAAAGAAGCAGAGCGATCTTAAAGCCTTTACACCAGGACAAGCGGTAGATCCAGCAAAAGAGAAGGACTTAATGGTAAGTCCTGTTAGAAAAATGCTCAATAAGTTTAATCTTCAGCTCGAAAAGGGTTACGGTTACTTTAGCTATCAAAATGAACTTACAGATGTTAGTGTGGTGCGGAATCCTCGAGGGGACTTGCTGTATATCGTTCCACTAGGGCAAGAGGCGCAATCAGACGGGCCATTCAATGCCTACAGCAATTGGTTCAATGATTTAACACCAGCTAATATTTCCCGAATAGATGATAATTCACAAATCGTAAGGACTGACACCTCCTCATTTATTTATGAAAACAATGGGAGAATCAATCCACTGACATTGCGATTGACTTACTCTTTCAATAGGGTGGATAAACAACGTTTAAAAACTACTGGAGACCGCGTAGTGTCGGATGATGAGTTTCTACGTATCGGAGCAGGGATTAGCACAGGAGCGCTCAAATTCAGGAATGCAGTGCATACGCAAGAAGTTGATTTACGAGTCGGGAATTTTGTATTGCCACAAACTAAGATTTCTACTTCCAAAATGTTCGGGTCGGTTTCGTACAATGCCTATAAGTTTGTTGACTTTACAGTTTGGGTAGATTTGGCCGGTGGGGTGTGGAAAACTAAATCATCGGATATCAATCAAGAGCTCGTTACCTACGATCCATTTTTCAATGTAGGAGTGATGTTCGAATCTACCATTTCTAAATACTTCAAACTCTATGTTCGGCCATCATTTGAAATGAGAAAATACAGTCTAGCCGATGAATTTATTACGAGTTCACACTCTTTTAGTATTTTCTCCATAGACTTAGGTGCCTTAATTAAGTACCCGACTTACCCAAGAAATAAGCATGGAGCCAACCGAGTACAAATGGAACATGTATTTAACGGAAGAATATACAGAGGAAGGTCAATTTTTCAACCGCAAAATCCTAGAACAGGCAAGTTTGGGCAGAGCAGAAAAAAAGCGGTGAAGTATGGAAAAGGAAACGATTGAAAAAGCCTTGATTTGGCGATATATTTAGCCTTTTCTCCAACAAAAATTAGTATCTTGCTGCCTTAACATTTCACGTATTTTTAGAGTAAATGGCAGAAGGAACGAACGAGACAATCATCCCCATAAATATTGAAGATGAAATGAGGGGAGCCTACATCGACTATTCTATGTCGGTGATTATTTCAAGAGCTTTACCAGATGTAAGAGACGGCTTAAAGCCTGTACACCGCAGGGTACTTTATGGAATGCTCGACCTTGGGGTCAATTGGAATAAACCATATAAAAAATCAGCTAGAATTGTAGGAGAGGTATTGGGTAAATATCACCCACATGGTGATTCTTCTGTTTATGATACCATGGTACGTATGGCCCAAGCGTGGTCACTTCGTTACCCTTTAGTTGATGGTCAAGGAAACTTTGGTTCGGTAGATGGTGACTCACCAGCAGCCATGCGTTATACCGAAGCACGATTAAGAAGAATTGCGGAAGAGCTTTTAGTAGATATCAATAAAGATACCGTTGATTTTCAATTCAACTTTGATGACTCCTTAAAAGAACCATCAGTCCTACCCGGAAAAATTCCAAATCTATTATTAAACGGTAGCTCGGGTATTGCAGTAGGTATGGCCACTAACATGGCGCCACACAACCTTACTGAAGTAGTGAATGGTACCATGGCTTATATCGACAACAACGATATCACTATAGAAGAATTAATGCAGCATGTTACGGCACCTGATTTTCCAACTGGAGGTACAATTTATGGCTACACTGGCGTAAAATCAGCTTTTGAGACGGGTAGGGGACGCGTAGTCATGCGTGCAAAATCAGAAATTGAAACCATGCCATCGGGTCGTGAGCGAATTATCGTTACCGAGATTCCATACATGGTAAACAAAGCTAGCATGATCGAAAAGACAGCTGCTTTGGTTAATGAAAAGAAAATCGAAGGTATTTCAGATCTTAGAGATGAGTCTGATAGAAATGGTATGCGCATCGTATACGAGTTGAAAAAAGATGCGATTGGCAATGTTGTTTTAAACAACTTGTTCAAGTACACTCAACTGCAGTCTAGCTTCGGGGTTAATAATGTAGCACTTGTAAAGGGACGTCCTTTAACGCTCAACCTCAAGGACTTAATTAAGTATTATGTCGAACACAGACATAATGTAATCGTTCGAAGAACGCAATTCGAGTTAAACGAAGCAGAGAAAAGAGCGCATATTTTATTGGGTTATTTGATCGCATTAGATAACCTCGATGAAGTAATTTCTTTGATCAGAAACTCAAGAGATCCTGAAGTAGCCAAAACTGGCTTGATGGAGAAATTTGAGCTTTCTGAAATTCAAGCGAAAGCTATTTTGGAAATGCGTCTCCAAAGGTTAACAGGTCTTGAGCGAGATAAAATCCAAAAAGAATATGAAGAAATAATGGCCTTAATTGCCAATCTTCAAGAGATTTTGGAGAAAGAAGAGTTAAGAATGCAAATCATCAAAGACGAGCTTACAGAGCTTAAAGATCGTTATGGTGATGAGCGAAGAACAGATATTATCCATTCAGCAGAGGATTTCAGTGCTGAAGACATGATTCCAAACGAGGACATGTTGATTACTTTTTCTCACTTGGGTTATGTGAAAAGAACTTTGCTTTCTGAATACCGAACTCAAGGTAGAGGTGGCGTAGGTTCAAAGGGAGCTGGTTCGAAGGAAGATGATTATACTGAATTCCTTTTCACAGGGATGACGCATGATTACTTGCTTATTTTCACTGAACATGGTAAAGTATTCTGGAAAAAAGTTTGGGAATTACCAGAAGGAAGTAAAACTGCCAAAGGCAGACCTGTACAGAACTTGATTAATATCGAACCAGGAGACAAGGTGCGTGCTGTGATTAATGTAAAAGACTTGAAAGATGAGGATTATATTAACAACAACTTCGTGATTATGTGTACTCAGCAGGGAACGATCAAGAAAACTTCTTTAGAAGCTTATTCACGCCCAAGAACCAATGGAATTAACGCCATTACCATCAATGAAGGTGACCGCTTATTAGAGGTTAAATTCACCAATGGAGACAACCACATCATTATTGGGGCTAAATCTGGTAGGGCAATTCACTTCCATGAAAGCAATGTTCGTCCAATGGGTAGAAATGCCGCTGGAGTACGAGCTGTAAGGTTGGCTAATGAAGATGATAGGGTTATTGGCATGGTATGTGTCAATAGGGAAGAGGCGAACTTGCTGGTAGTGTCTGAAAATGGCTATGGTAAGCGCTCACTGATAGATGATTACCGAATCACCAAACGTGGTGGTAAGGGAGTTAAGACTATTAATATAACAGATAAAACAGGTAACTTAGTTGCTATTAAAGAAGTTGTAGATAGTGATGATTTAATGATTATTAATAAATCAGGGATCACCATTAGAATATCCGTTGAATCGATGAGAGTCATGGGAAGAGCCACGCAGGGTGTTAAGTTGATACGTCTAAACGAAGGCGATGCAATTTCATCGGTAGAGAAAATTATTAATGTAGAAACAACAGCCGTTATTGAGGGTGAAGACGATTCTGAGATAGCTGTTGATGAAAAAATTGCTCCAACATCTGAAAATGGAGACAATGAAGTAAAAACTGAAGACTAAATTAGACCAAAAGAGACCAAATCATGAAGAAGCTATTTTTTACCGCCTTACTACTATGTATTGTAGCGGGGGTATACGGACAAAAGAAAGTGTTAAAAAGTGCTGATAAAGCCTTTAAGAAGGGTGAGTATGCTGAAGCTATAACATTGGCTAAGCAGTGTGCTAATGATCCTGAAACGAAGGATGAAGCAGGAGTTTACACGATTATTGGAAAGTCAAAATTATTCCAATTTCAAGCAGATTTAGCTAATGTAGAATTGGCAAGAGAAGCTTATGCTAATTTTCTTATTGCCATTGAAAAAGGTGATGAAACAGTAGAAGAAGATTTAATGAAAATTCCTATTCTCAATGCTGAAGGGGAATTCCTAGGCGGTGGAGATGGAATTGGATTAATGATCGAGCTTTTGAATCGCGGTGGGAATGCTGCTTTCGAAATAGAAGATTATGCTAGGGCTTTTGAGTATTTTAGCTTATCTGCTGATAGCCAAGATAATATCGTTTTATATTTTTATGCTGGCTATAGCGCTTATTCGGCCGACATGAATGAGCCAGCACTGAAATACTACAATCAAGTCATTGAATCTACTGAAGAGTTCGAAAATACGGCTTATGCTTATAATGGCTTAGTCGAAATTTATCTTAAGAATGAAGATTTTGATAATGCGCTTTCAATAATCAAGAGAGCTCAAACAAAATACCCTGAAGATAGACTGTATAAAGACTATGAAATTGATGTGTTAATTCAGGCAGATAAGTTAGATGAAGCTATCAATGGATTGAAAAAAACTGTCGCTGAGGGTGCTGCGAATGAAATAACCTATTATACGCTTTCATACTTACAGTGGAGTGATGATAATTTTGACGATGCTTTAGCTTCTGCGTTAAAAGCAATTGAATTGAAAGCTGACTACGGTGATGCGTTGTTTATTGCAGCAAGTGCTTATTTCAACCAAGGCGCAGAAATGTTAAAAGCTGCCAATGAGATTGATGACAATAAAGCCTACGAAGCTAAGAAGGAAGAAGCAATGGCTAAATTTAGATTAGCTATGCCATATTTTGAGAAATGTATAGAGATTAAATCCGATGATGTTTACAGCATGAATCCTTTGAGTACAATCTATGATCAATTAGACATGGATGAAAAGCGTGATGCGATACTAAAGAAAATAGAGGAACTAGACGGTAAATAAGATATAGAGGAAGGGAGATAGCAATGTCTCCCTTATCTTTAAATTTATTACTTAACATAATATAAATTATATAACAAGTATAGTGTTTTGTGTCCGCAGCGTGGTTTACATAAGATCAGTTATAGTTCCCGATGGCTATCGGGACTATAACGGTAACGATCTTAATCTTAATCCCGAAGTCTCGAGAACTGAACGCTCTCGTTTCCCATTGAAGTTCTCTGACTCACGTTAAGCGAGATCAAATCAAGCCAATACATCTCCAGAATAATCGCTAAGAGTTCTATCTCAAATTGTGGCCTCATCTTACACACTGTGTAGGTTCCCGTCAACTGCCAGTTTACATAAGATTAGCCAGGCTTAACTGTGTAACCCCGCATCATTGCGGGGCAAGTTATAAAACTGTTGACGTTATATAGCATCGATTGTTTTACACGAACAAACTATCCATCATTATATTATCTTGCGAAAGTTTTCAAAACAAGGTCATTTATTATGAGGCGAAAAATCCCAGAATCAACTCTACCAAAACTCAATCGCTCGCAAATGATTACTTCCGAAGGATTACAAAAATTAAGGGAAGAACATGATCACTTGTGGCGAGTTGAACGTCCAGACGTTACCGCTAAGGTTACATGGGCCGCAAGTTTGGGAGATCGTTCAGAAAATGCCGATTACCATTACAACAAAAAACGTCTTCGAGAAATTGATAATCGCATTCGTTATTTGCGTAAGTGTATTGATGACTTTAAAATTATTGAATACCACCCCAGCCAAGCAGGAAAAGTGAGTTTTGGTGCTTGGATCGAAATTAAAAACGAAGAAAAAGGTTTTCAAAACCGTCTTCGTATTGTTGGTTACGAAGAGTTAATAGGTAACAAAGATTATATCTCTATGGACTCCCCAATGGCTAAAGCGCTTCTTGATAAAACTGTTGGAGATGAAGTAATAGTTGAAACCAAAATGGGTGATTTTGTATGGAAAATTCTTAAAATAGAGTATCAGAAGTAGTATAACCAAAATAGATCTCAGGCTACATTTTACCCTATTATTTTTAAACTACCTTCTAGCTTACACGAGTAATTATTCAGTTTTATAAGTCAAGTTTGACAGCTCTGATTCAGGCACTTGAATAAACATCACTTTGGAATTGAAGCACATCATTCTTATACATTATTACCAGATAGTGTATAAGCCAATAGAAAGCTATTAAAAGAAACTAATGTCACATACATGCGCCAGCAATTAGAATTTACCTGTAAAACACTTGCGGGCCAACGCTTTATGCTAAAAGTCACTCTTAGGAATCCCACCATTTCAAGCGGGATGACGTGAGAATCTCCTTGTAGCAGAATTAGAATGGCTCACTGGTTATCCCTCTTTCATCTGTGTTTCCTGAATCAAATTCCGGACAGGCTGCCTTAACGCTCACCCCGCCATTCTGCCTTGCCAACGCTCAATAGGAATTCTATTTAACATAATGTTTTTATGCTCATAAAACCTGTCTTCAACTACTTCTTTATAGTAAAAGAAAAAGTTGATCCTTTATTTATTTCTGAAGTCACTGACATGTTTCCTCCAAGTTTTTCCACGATCATTTTAATAGATGACAATCCGATACCTGTACCTTTTTTATCAAATCCATCTTTTAGACCAAGTGTGCTAAGCGGTAAAAAAATCTTTTCAAGATGTTCTTTTTCTATACCTATACCGTTGTCTTTTATATAGAAATGAAAGAGATCAGCCTTAGTTGAATATGTTATGTCAATAACAACTTGATCCTTGTTATTATATTTTATTGCATTTATGAGAAGTTTTAAAAGTATGCGCTCAAGTGCTCCTTTATTGATCTTTATATGTGTAGCAGTATTAATATAATTAAACTGTACATTTCCTTGAGAGTCTGCGATACTAGCAATATTTTTAACAAAGGAATCTAAGTTAACATTATCAGATGCATCATCTAATGATTGATCACCTCTATAATATCCTAAAATTCTTTCGCTCAGAACACGGAGCTTTTCAGCTGACGCACCGATGAGTTCTACATGTTGATGGCCACTCTCACTAAGTTGACTTGAACATTCCGTATCCAATAATTTGATTAGACCAATAATATCGTGAGAAACAGCTGAAGTGAATTTACCAAGTTCCTTATTTACGGAGGTAAGTTTTTTAACTAATTCTTCAGACTCTCTTTTGGCAATAAGCAATTCTTGTTCATACTGTTTACGTTGAGTAATATCAAATACGATAGATCGATTAAGGATAATCTCACCTTCTTCGTTTTCAACACTTACTGTATTGATAAGCACTGGAACTCTCTTATTATCAATTCTAATGATTTCAAAATTTATTTCTTTGACGTGCTTCTGAGAAAGTAGCAAGGGGGTATAATGCGTTTCATAGTACATTTTGCCACCTATATTGAGTAAATCTTGAAAGCGTTTTATATTTATGACTTGATCGCGATCAAATTGAATGTAATTTAAAAATGTGTCATTTATTTTTACTATCGTACCATCAGGTAATGAAGTAAAATAACCACAAGGGGCATTGTTATAGGTGTCGTCTAGATTTTCGTCATGATCCATTATTGTGCCCATTCTAGTTTAGTTTGTTAAAAGCCATTTAAACTTAGTTAAGTAGAAAATCGTTAATGGCTTGAATGGTTTCAGTAGGCGCACTCAAGTGTGGACAATGCCCTGTAGCATCTAAAATCGTCAATTTACTGCCTGTGACGGATTCATGTACATATTTACCTACTTCTATTGGCGCAATAATATCGGATGAGCATTGTAGGATCAGAGTATCAATAGAAAGTCTTTTCAAGTAATCTCTCTCATCTCCTAAAAACGTGACTTTGGCAAAATGTTTTGCTATTTCAGGATCATTTTGACAGAAGCTATTGTTTAGCTCCTCTGCCAATTCGGGTTTATCCGGATTTCCCATTATGGCTGGTGTTATACTTCTTGACCAACCCAGATAGTTACTGTCCATAGATTCGAGAAGCTCATTAATATCTTCTTCCCTAAAACCACCTACATAATTCTTATCATTTATATAACGGGGAGATGGCCCTATCATAATTAATTCTTTAAATAGTGTAGGCTCTTTTATTACCGAATGCACACCAATCATTGCGCTTACGGAATGGCCAACAAATATGATATCCTTTAAAGAAAGTTCATTACAGAATTCAATAATATCATCTGCATAGCCCTCCAACGAATCATATTTTTCATAATCGTACGCACTAAGATCAGATTTACCCGATCCTACATGATCAAAAAGTACAATCTTATAATTCTCCTCAAATGCGGGTGTAATAAACCTCCACATATTTTGGTCACAACCAAAGCCGTGCGCGAAAAGCATCACTTTATCACCACTTCCTGAGATTTTCACTTTATTTCTTTTAACAGCAAGACCCATAAAATTATTTTAAGAAATTCCTAAAGGAAGATAATCATTATTTGATAAAATAAAAATTTCAATAATCTACATTAAGTTATCTTTAGACGTAGGTGATGGAAGTATTTCAGTATTAGTACACATTTCCCACTAGCTCCCCTCCTGCCAAAAATGTCAAAACAGTGCTCAAACCAGCAAAGGAAAAGATGTGTGCTTAGAAGTAAAAAGAAAGGCCTTCTCTAAAACTATTAATCCCGCTCACAAGTCAAAGCTAAGTAACATAACGCGATGCCATTATATAACAATTATAGAGTTTTGTGACCACAGAGTGGTTTACATAAGATCAGTTATAGTCACTTGTGCACTGGAGCTTTAGCGAAAATATGCATTGCTATAACGGTAACGACCTTATGTAAAAGCAAAACACGGCCAACCTCACCAAACGCTTGTTCGATAATTCTATTCTATATTAATTATGAAGTCTCGCGCACCGAACGTTTTTGTTTTTCATTGTTCCTTCGCTTTGCTCAGGATAGAAAATTATAAAACTGTTTGATTTAATATTCGAACAGTTGAGAACTAAATATGACAACCTAATACTTTAATTACCCGATTCAACCAGCAGCCCGAACACAATTGATAAATAAACCTCAGGTGATCGTAGAAAGACTTTTTCATTACTATAACTCTCCAAAAGAGCTCATTCGTTGTCCAGATGAATACATAAGTCCCTGATGCCATGGGGAAATCATCTTTTGGAAAGGTCTAATGCTATTTAAAGTCGAGTTCATGTTAACCCATATCCGCTTGAAGAATTGCGTATAAGCTCAAATGCAATTTAATTATTCAAAAGATCTGAACAAGTTCACCAACAATTAGTTGTAACACCTTAAACCAATTAATATGAAAAAACTTAATTACTTATTTGCTATCGTTTTATTATTCACTTTTTCTTGCGGTGGTGGATCTTCAACTACTGAAGAAACTACAACCGTAACAGAAGAAACTGTTGTCGCAGAAGCTCCAAAAGACATTGTTGGCTTAGCGGTTGAAACAGAAGCCTTATCTACACTTGTTGCTGCTTTACAGGCTGCTGATCTTGTATCTGTATTACAAGGTGAAGGTCCTTTTACTGTTTTTGCACCAACCAATGAAGCTTTTGCTGCATTACCAGCTGGTACATTAGAAAGTTTATTGTTACCTGAGAACAAAGACCAATTGATCGCTATTTTAACTTATCACGTGGTAGCTGGACAAGTAATGTCTACAGACCTTGCTGATGGTATGAAAGCCGCAACAGTAAATGGTGCTGAAGTGACGATTACTACAGTAGGTGGTGCTAAAGTAAATGGCGCAAACGTAATAGCTGCCGATGTGCTAGCTTCTAACGGAGTAGTTCACCTAATTGACGCAGTGATCCTACCTCCTGCTAAATAATAATTTAACGCTATAATTAACTAAAAAGCCCCTTTACGGGGCTTTTTTTTGTGGGTTCTAACTAATTAGCTTGAGTAATAACCTATTCACTTAAGCATTAGCAAAATTGATTAGTGTCTATTTTTGTTTGTGCCTTCCTCTATACTTTTCGATTGTAATTTTTGAAATCTCAGGGCTTCACGTCTCAATCATCTTCATTCCCCAACACTCCTAGCCCCCCTACCCCTACCACATTTTCTTATCGATTGCCCCAATATGTGATATATGTAAGCTTTACAGTTATCGATGTAACACTTTACAGTAGGAAGAACATCACCTTCATCTCATAAGTATCAGATCCATATATAATGTGATATCTGGCTAATTCATATTTATCAAGTCGAAGTATGTTTTCGGCAAAACACACAAAATAGTTTAGGAATGCCCTTTACTCATTTGAATTTAAAATTATCCCAAAATGTCCATTCAAACAG
>JBLIKG010000028.1:0-15185 GCA_047636255.1 Roseivirga sp.
TTACCCAGCTTAAACCGATTATTAAGACAATTGGAATCCCATAATGAAGCTTGAATTGGCTAATTTTCTTGATACTACTTTTTATGTTAAAGCTATTTTCTATGAGTGTATAAAACCCAATTATGCCTGCTATGATTACAATATAAGGATAGCCTTTGGTCAATACTGTAAGCCCTAGGGCTACATAAGACAAATAATAGTACTTGGTCTTTTCGTCATGGTACGCCTTAATAAACCAATAAAGTGTAAGCGTAAAAAAGAATGTCAGAGGAATTTCTGGTGAAGCATACTGCTTTACTGCCATAAGTTGAACACTCACAGCCATGATTAACATGGCGTAAATCCCACCTTTTTCACCGTATAGTCTTTTACCCAAAAGATAAGTTAACCAAACTGAGCCTATGGTAAGCAGGATCATTGGCAGACGTATCCCAAATTCATTGAGGCCAAAAATAGAAGCACTTGCAGCAATCAGCCAATAGGTAAGGGGTGGCTTATTGTACCTTGCTTCATAGTTGTATTGAATATCTAGAAAGTTACCACTCTCGAACATTTCACGGACAGATTCAGCATAGAAGCTCTCATTGGGTGTCCAAATATCGTTAACACTAAAGTTGTAAAAGTACAGTATCGAAATCAGCGTCATTAAAAAAACAACCTGCTTTCGGTGGTCCGCTTCAAGTGAGAGTAATTTTAATAAACCTTTCATTAAATGGTCTTTCCCTTGGTGATGAGTTTTAAGTACATGTATTTTAGAAAAGTGTAGTATGCGGACGTTTTACAGATAATGAGACCTTCAAAGCCATCTCTAAATCCCTGTTTAAAAATGTAAGTCTGAATAAATTTAAACGCAGGGCTTACTACCAATTTGAAATTACTTGGTCTTTTCCCTAGTTGGTACATTGCCCTAGCTGATTGCAATGCATATTTGGCCGATCGATTTATATGATCCTCATAGGAAGTATAGGAGTAATGCAATAAATCACCCTTCAATTGCTCTGTGGTTCCATGCAAGTGGACGGAGGGGTGTGGGTCAAGGCCTTTCCATTTGCCCTTGCGCCTATCGTAGAGTCTAAGTTTAGCATCAGGATACCAGCCAGAATATCGAATCCACTTACCGCAATAATTTGTGAAACGATTGAAATAGTAGCCATCGGATTGCCAATTAGCTTTCGCAGCAATAATCGATTTCTCCAATGCTGGAGATAACTCCTCATCTGCATCTAATTGAAGGACGTAGTCAAATTCAGCTTTTTCTTGTGCAAAATTCTTTTGATCTAAAAAACCATTCCAGGGGTTTTGGATAAATCTAACCCCATGTTGCAAGCAGATTTCTTTCGTTTTGTCCGTTGAGTATGAATCAACAACTAAAATCTCGTCACAAACATTTTTTATGGACTTTATGCACCTTTCAATGTTTTCTTCCTCATTGAAAGTGATTAAAACGCCACTTAATTTTATCTGGTGCATTTGCATAAGATTGCAAAAATAGTGATTTGATATTTAAACGATGACTTAAACTTTAAGCCTTACAAAGCTAAATTCTTTTATTTCTTGTAATTTCGAGGATTAAGATTGCGACTATGTTTGGACTATTTGGTAAAAGTAAGCGAAAGAAGGAAATCAAATCTACTTTCAAGGAGTACGGTTACGAAATTCAGAAATTTGATATTGACGGTTATGGACAGGTTGATTTCGCCAATTGGCTCCATCCTTTTAACAGACCCATACATCTTGGCACTTCGGAAGTAAATTTTTACAAGTCTATGGCGCCAGAAGGATCAATGATCATAGACATTGGTACTTATACGGGTGACACTACAGTGCCCATGGCTTTGGCAGTGGGTAAAGAGGGGATTGTTTTAGGCTTAGAGCCTAACCCTTATGCATATAAAATTCTAGAAAAGAACTCCCAACTGAACCCGAAAATAACTAATATCATACCATTGCCTTTTGCCGCTACTGAAGAGGAAGGTGAATTTGTTTTTAATTATTCTGATGCTTCTTTCTGCAATGGTGGTTTTCTCTCTCAGATTAAAAACAGAAGACATAAACACAATTATGAGCTCAAAGTGCAAGGAAGAAACCTTGAGAAATTTCTGAATGACAATTATCCAGATAGGCTTTCGCAACTTTCGTTATTAAAGGTAGATGCAGAAGGGTATGATAAGGATATTCTGAATGGACTTAGTGACCTAATCGCTACCTACCGCCCCAATATTATGGCGGAATGCTATAAAAGGCTAACACAAGAAGAAAGGGCTGACCTTTATGACTCGATGGCCAAGCATGATTATACCGTTTACATGAACGATACACATTACTTATCCGATGGCTTTGTGGATACAGCCAAAAGGGTTAAACTGACAAAGGATACCATGCAAATCAAGAAGCATTTCGAAATTATAGCCATTCCAAACTAGTATGATTTTAATAGACAATGCTGTAATCAGTGACGATATCAAAGAACAGCTCTTTGTATGTGATCTCGATAAGTGTAAAGGCGCTTGCTGTGTAGAGGGAGATTTGGGCGCGCCTCTGGAAGATCATGAATTGAAAGAACTTGAAGATGCTTTTGAAGCTGTAAAACCTTATCTAAGTGAAGAAGGCCTCAAGGCAATCGATAAAGAAGGCCCATATATTATAGATTTTGAGGGTGATTATTCCACCACGACAATCAAAGGTAAAGAATGCGCTTTTTCAATTTATGACGAGAAGGGGATTCTGAAATGTGGAATCGAGCAAGCTTATCGAGATGGGAAAACCACTTTCAAGAAGCCAATTTCTTGTGAATTATACCCCATCAGAATAACAAAATACGATCATTACGAAGCACTTAATTACGATCGTTGGTCAATTTGTTCTGCTGCATGTACCTTAGGCCAAAAGTTGGGTGTGCCTGTTTATAAGTTCTTGAAAGAAGCTTTAATCAGAAAATATGGTGAGGCTTGGTACCAAGAACTTTGTAACGAAATTGAAGGTGAGAATAACTAAATCCTTTTTATCGAACACCTAAAACCGCCATCATCCATTCTTTTTGGCAATACAGAATGTACTTACACCAAAAGGAAAGTTGATTCTTTTTAATAGTCGGTTTTCCATTTTAATGAGCTTAAAGATTAATTCATTGAACGGAGAAGGGTTATCTAAATCTCCGCTGGTATCTTCAGATTTTGATTTCCGAAGCTTACTTATTGCCCTGAATAGGAATACAGGAATGAACAAAAGGAAATTCCAATAACTAGCTTTCGAAACTTCAAAGCCAGTTTCTTTGAGTTTCAATACCAGTTCGGGTTTGGTGTAACGTCTGTAATGCATATTAAAGACATCATGTGAGCTCCATAGCGACATAAAAGCAGGAACGAAAACCAAGAGAGTGCCATTTGGTTTGAGTAAATCGAGCCAGTTTTTAAGTGCTTTTTTGTCTTCTTTTAAATGCTCTAGACAATCTGATGCAATTAGTACATCGAATTTTTGGGTAAGTGTAATTTCTTGCGCATCTATTACAGAGGTATTAGGAATGTTATTTCTGTGACAATTGGCAATGGCCTTTTCGCTAATATCAATTCCGTATAGTTTCGATTGATCAAAGCCTTTCTGTGCTAATTCAGTTAAGAGTACGCCAGAAGAACAGCCAATATCTAGAATAGTAGCATCTCTTTTGGTGTTTTCAAGAAGTTGCAAAATGTAGTTTCTTCTGGCTTTAAACCAAAAATGCTCACTTTCAACATCATGGTATTTTTGTTCGTAATCCTCTTTCATTTGTTGTATATTCAGTCTATTCAGTCTATTCAGTCTATTCAGTCTATTCAGTCTATTCAGTCTATTCAGTCTATTCAGTCTATTCTCTTGTTTTGTTTTTTATCTTTTCTTTTATAATAAACAATGGCCTTTGCTTGACTTGAAAGAAAATTCGGATTACATATTCACCAATTAAGCCGAGTGACAATAATTGAATTCCTCCAAATAGAACTAAGACGAACAAAAGGCCTGTAAAGCCTTCGGGAACATTTCCATAGATTAATTTTTTCGCCACAACATACAGGAAGTAGCAAATAGACGAAACTATAGTAAGTAGGCCAAGGTTGGTAATTAACTTAATCGGTAACTCACTAAAGTTGAATACGCCATTAAAAGCCAATTGAAAGAGCTTTCTGAGTGTGTATTTTGACTCTCCTGATTGGCGTTCTTTCCTGTCGTATTCTACTCCGATTTGCTTGAAGCCTAACCAACTACGCATTCCCCTTAGGAACCTGCTTTGTTCGGGCATTTCGTTCATTAAATGAGCTACTCTTGAACTGATTAATGAAAAGTCTCCCGAGTCAAGAGGGATATGGATATAGGAGATTTTATCCATCAATCTATAAAACGACTTATAGGCAAATTTCTTTAAGAAGTTTTCTTTTCTGTTTTTTCTTACAGCATACACAACATCGTAACCTTGTTTGTAATACCCGTAAAACTCACCTAGTAACTCAGGTGGATCTTGAAGGTCTGCATCAATAATGAAAACGGCTTCTGTAGCCGTAATTTGCTGAAGACCAGCGCTCAATGCAATTTGATGCCCAAAGTTCCTAGAAAGAATTACCGACTGAAAGCGTTGATCCTTCATTGCCAAGTTGGTCATTAATTCAGGAGTCTTGTCACTACTGCCATCATCCACCAAAATAACCTCAATTGATTTTTCAAATGAGTCCATTAAATTGACAAGCCGGCTGATCAGTGTTTCAAATACATCTTCTTCATTGAACAGTGGAATAACAATATTGATGGCTGGAGCGAGCATGATTTACTGATTTGTTTCTGTTTGATGAGTATCAACCATTGCAGGTTTTACTTGCGCATAAGCAACTATTAAAGCAAGGATTCCAAAGGTGATAACTTTGTAGAACTGAGTTTGATCGTACCAATACTTACCAATGATATTTGACGATGTTAAGGTAGTTATGATAAAGTAGAATGCCATTGGGATGAGGATTTTCATAGGTATACCTCTCAATCCCCCTTCAGTTTTATAGCGCTTGACCATATAGTAAGCGATAAAAAATAGAGCAGGTAATATATAAAAGAAAGAGTATTTATTCTGCGCTGGAAATACTAGTGGAAAGGCCAAACAGATATAACCGAACTCCCAAAAGGCATGTTCGTTTGTTTTTACCGTCTTAAAAGGAAGGCTCATTATAAAGTATAAGGAAAAGAGAATAAATGCGCCTCTAACAATATTGGTAAGCATACCCGCAAACTCGTAAGATAAGGAAAGAACATTTCTGTTACCTGTAACTTTGTCATCAGGCATTTCTGTGAAATAGGCAAAAATGAAAGCTGAAAGGTTATAAATACCTGTTTTCGTTTCTAATGTATATTCCTTGTTAGCGGGGTTGATGATGTTGTACCATTCGTGAATCAAGAAATTGTTATAATCAAAACCAACGATGATTACGGGTAGATATACTAATAGTACCGTAAAGAGCACTGTGAAAACGGGTGTTTTAAAATCCTTTCTATAAATGAAATAGCCGATGAGTACTAAAGGCATTATTTTGGTAACAATAGCAAGGGCCAACATTAAACCAGCCAAAATTGGTTTGTTTTTTCTTGATAAGTATAATGCATACACAGACAGAAATACAAGCAAGATTGTAGTTTGACCTAGCTGAAAATTTTGTCCCCAAAACCGAATAGAAAGTATCAGCGTGAGTATGGCTGTTGCTCCGAAAAGTTTTGTGTCGGCTTTCAATTCAGAAAAGAATTCTCGGAATAATAATATTGACTTATAAAGAAGGAAGGCATTGAAAAATAGCCACAAGAAAATATAAACCTGTTTTGGTAGTAATGAAATAGGGTAGAGCGCTATGCCAAAAATAGGTGCATATCTATACTGAGCATGTGGTGTGATTTTTCCATCAGGCTCAGTTTCAATCATGTCTTCAGCTAAAAAAGGGTTAGCTCTTTCGTCTATCATCACTCGTCCGGCAGCCACATAAATTCGGTAATCGGCTGCTTGTTGGGTGGTGAAAATCAACGAAACTAGTGTCATGATTCCATAAATCCAGACTTTCGTTTTAAGAGTTGATTCGAGTTTCATTTGCAGGTTTATACAAACTTCTAACTTACTATTTTAATCTGATTTTCTCTTAGCTTAATTTCTTTTGAATGGGGATAGCCCTATTTCCTCTATTAAAAAGTGATGTTCCATTGAATAAAATAAAAAGACCTTCCATTAGAAGGTCTTTAAATCGTTTCAATATGACTGAACAAAATTACTTTAAGCTAGAGAAGTCAAAATTATCTAAGAAACTTGTAGTGAAGTGACCTGATTTAAATATCGGATCATCCATCAACTTGATGTGAAAAGGAATCGTGGTTTTAACGCCTTCGATTACATATTCTTCCAGTGCCCTTTTCATCCTTACTAAAACTTCTTCTCTCGACTGAGCAGTAACAATCAGTTTACCGATCATTGAATCGTAATTCGGAGGAATGGTATAACCAGCATAGACATGACTATCAACCCTTACACCATGCCCGCCAGGAGTGTGCAGGTTTGTGATTTTCCCTGGGCTTGGCCTAAAACCATGCGCAGGGTCTTCAGCGTTGATACGGCATTCCATAGAATACAACTTCGGAAAGTAGTTTCTTCCAGAAATCTTTTCTCCAGCAGCCACTTTGATTTGTTCTTTGATCAAGTCGAAGTCAGTTACTTCTTCAGTAATCGGATGCTCTACTTGAATTCTGGTGTTCATTTCCATAAAGAAGAAATCACCATGCTTATCCACTAAGAACTCAACGGTTCCTGCACCTTCATATTTAATTGATTCAGCAGCTTTAATAGCCGCTGCCCCCATTCTCTCTCTTAATTCTTGATTTAAGGCAGGAGAAGGTGTTTCTTCAACAAGCTTTTGATGTCTTCTTTGGATCGAACAATCTCTTTCCGAAAGGTGACAGGCTTTTCCGGTACTGTCTCCAACAATCTGAATTTCAACATGACGAGGTTCTTCTACGAATTTCTCTAGGTAGAGGCCGTCATTGCCGAAGGCTGCCGCGGATTCCATTCTGGCATCGTCCCAAGCTTTTTGAAATTCGCTGTCGTTTTTAACGACACGCATTCCTCGACCACCACCACCAGCGGTAGCTTTAAGGATTACTGGATATTTAATTTTATTAGCGATTTTGATGCCTTCTGCCACTGAAGTTAAAAGTCCGTCTGAACCAGGGATTGTAGGCACTCCTGCCTTTTTCATAGTGTCCTTAGCCGTAGCCTTGTCTCCCATTTTATCAATCATATCTGGGCTGGCCCCAATAAACTTGATGCCGTATTCTTCGCAAACCCTCGAGAATTCAGCATTTTCAGATAGAAAACCATAGCCAGGATGTATAGCATCCGCATTGGTGATTTCTGCTGCAGAAATGATGTGGGGTATTTTTAAGTAAGATTCTTTCGATGGAGCCGGACCAATATTAACCGCTTCATCGGCAAATCTAACATGTAAGCTATCCTTGTCTGCTGTAGAGTAAACGGCAACTGTTTTAATGCCCATTTCCTTACAAGTTCTTATAATTCGTAGCGCAATCTCGCCTCTATTGGCAATTAGTATCTTTTTAAACACTGCTATTTCTAATTTAGGTTAAAAATAAAAAAGGGAGCATTCCCTGCCCTGTGCTTACGCAGGATCAACTAAGAATAAAGGCTGATCGTACTCGATAGGGGAGGCATTTTCAACCAAAACCTTCACGATAGTACCAGAAACCTCTGATTCGATTTCGTTGAAAAGTTTCATGGCTTCGATAATACCCACTTTGTCACCAGCTTTAATTTGATCACCGACATTAACAAATGATGGATCTTCTGGCTTAGGTGAGCGATAGAAAGTACCAATCATTGGTGACTTTATTTCTATATAATTATTAGCAGCTGGCTTGGCTGGTGCAGCTTCAGCAGCTGGCGCTGCTTGAACGGGCACAGTGGATACGGATGGTGCAGCAACAACTTTACCTTCTGTATCTCTTCTTACTTTGATTTTGAATTCTTCGGTTTCAATATTCACCTCAGCTAAGCCTGACTTAGCAATGAATTCAATCATACTTTTTATTTCTTTCTGGTTCATAGCAATTCGAATTTTTTGATTTGAGGAGTACTATTTCACGCGTTCACCGTATGAACTTGTTCTTGTATCTACTTTTATTTTGTCGTCTTGGTTTATAAACAATGGAACTTGAATTATGGCACCAGTCTCCAAAGTCGCTGCTTTAGATGCATTGGTTGCCGTATCTCCTTTGATTCCGGGTTCAGTATAAGTTATAGTGAGCTCTACATAGGTAGGTAATTCCACTGAGAGCACTGATTCTTCTTCGGCATGATAAAAAATGTCAACCTCTTGCCCATCTTTCATGAACTGAGGCGCATTGATCAATTCCTCTTGAACCACTACCTGTTCAAAGGTTTCGGAATTCATAAAGTTATAACCGAAGTCGTCTTTGTAGATGTATTGGTGTGGTCTTTTCTCTACTCGAGCTGTTACCACTTTGTGTCCTGAGGTAAAAGTATTGTCCAAAACCTTTCCTGTTCTCATGCTTTTGAGCTTTGTTCTTACAAAAGCAGGCCCCTTTCCTGGCTTAACATGTTGGAATTCAGTAATCGCATAAAGGTCATTGTTGTACTCGATTACAAGACCGTTTTTAAAATCTGCTGTACTTGCCATGTCTATTTTTGAAGCTAAGTTATAAAATTACTTTTGATTGGGAGTATTTTTACGATGGATCGTATGCCCATTTCAAGTAGATAGATCCCCATGTGAAACCACCACCAAAGGCGGCAATAATTAGATTATCACCTTTTTTAAGTTGGCTTTCATAATCCCATAAACATAAGGGAATGGTACCGCTTGTTGTATTTCCAAACTTTTGGATATTCAGCATTACCTTTTCTTCGCCAATCCCCATTCTGCGAGCAGTAGCGTCTATGATTCTTTTGTTAGCCTGGTGCGGCACAAGATACTTTATGTTTTCGCCTGTGAGGTTATTTTTCTCCATGATCTCAGCCGAAACATCTGCCATGTTCGTTACTGCAAATTTAAATACAGCCGAACCTTCTTGGTAAACGAAATGCTCGCGATTATCGATGGTTTCATGAGTTGCTGGTTTTCTACTTCCCCCAGCTTTCATATGTAAGTGCTGTGCACCTGAACCGTCAGATTTCAGTATCGAATCCATTATACCTACTTCCTCTTCCGTAGGTTCCAATAATACAGCACCTCCACCATCGCCAAAAATGATACAGGTTTGGCGTTCTTCGTAGTCAATGATTGAGCTCATTTTATCAGCGCCAACAACGATAATCTTTTTGTACTTACCTGTTTCAATATATTGACTACCTGTGGTAAGTGCATAGATAAAGCCTGAACAAGCTGCTTGAAGATCAAAGCTGAAAGCATTTTTAGCTCCAACGGCATCTGCAATAATATTCGCAGTGGCAGGGAAGAGCATATCTGGGGTAGTGGTTGCGCAGATTAATAGATCGATATCTGCGGGATCGGTATTGGTTTTAGCAAGAAGTCCTTTAACGGCTTCGATACCAATCACTGAAGTGCCTTGGCCTTCGCCTTTCAATATTCTTCTTTCTTTAATCCCAGTTCTGGAGGTAATCCATTCGTCAGTGGTGTCGACTATGGTTTCTAATTCTTTGTTGGTGAGAACGTAGTCTGGAACCCAGCCATTCACTCCTGAGATTTTTGCTCTAGTTTTAGTCATTCAGTTTGGTTTAGATGGAAATCACCATCCTTCATTGCTAAATAGTGGGCCAATATAGCGGTAAGTCTCGCAGATTCAAATATTCTACGCACGGAAACATCCCCTTGGCTAAATGAAGTGTCTATAAATAAATATTGCTCCTGAATAGATATTCAGGAGCAAACATTCCTTGAGTCTAGCGCTAAGCTTAGGCTAATACTTCTTTTTCCATCACAACTTTACCTTTATAGTAAAGTTTTCCTTCGTGCCAGAATGCTCTATGAGGCATGTGCAACTCACCAGTTGTTGGACAAATTACGAATGCTTTTTCGCTCAGTTTTTTGTGAGTTCTACCTTTATCTCTTCTGGTTCTGGAGGTTTTTCTCTTAGGATGCGCCATTTTTCTACAATTTTATAGCCGAAGCCATTATTTATTTTTTAATTTTTTCAAAGATGCCCATCGAGGGTCAATCATTTCTTCGTTTTCCTGATCTTCTGTTTGGTCGTTTTCTTCTGAAGAATAAATCAATAAGACTTCATCTTCATTTCCCTGATCATCTTCTTCAGCATAACGAGGATGTAACTTCTTCATTGGGATTTCAAGTCCAATGAATTCAAACATGATTGAAGCCACATTCAGTTTTTGGGTGTCGCGAGGGATAACCATCGCTTCATCCGACAATTCATTGGTGACATCACCAAGTTTGTAAATGAATGTCCTTTCAAAATCAATCGGATAATCAAACAAATCAAGAGATCTATCACACCCCAACTCTACTGTGCCAGTAATGTCGAAGTGAGTCTGAATCATTGTTTCGGACTTTTCTAATGAAACCTTCGCATGGAGTTTGCCCATGTTAACGATCTCATTTTCAAATAAATCAAAGAACTCTTTATCTAAATCGAACTCAAAATCATGCGACCCATTACTGAGTTTATAGATTTGAATTTCATATTTTCTAAGTACTTTCAATTATCCTCCTCAAAATCAGGACTGCAAAGGTAAGAAAATAAGCTGTAATCGTGAAAGTGTGTTGGTGAATTTCATTAATAAATATTCTTAACCATACGAACTCGTCAGATGAATGCTCAATTCTGTTTCGAATATTAAATGTAATGGTCTCTTAATTAATTGACTTAACGATTTTTAAGTCATCGCCTAAAGGTAATTGATTCAATTCAGCTTCTGAAATGAGGATTTCACTTATGGCTTCCTTAAACGCGTTCAAATCTAGGTGTTCGGCACATGACATATTGAGCTGAATATTTTTATGTTTAGAGGCAATAATGAAATCGCTGATTATTTCGAGCACATCATGTTCAATATGGATGGTTTTAGACGCGTCAATCAAGACGAAACTATCATTGGGCATGTTGTTCAACTCCTTCATGATCGAAGCTTTATTAAGAAAAGTAACATTTTCGGAAAGTACTATACGATAGTGCTTATCGTCAATTTCTTGGGTGGTTTTAAGTACAAAAGGACTAAGATAGTTTTTACGCAATATGAAAAAGATAGCAACAGCGAGGCCTATTCCAATTCCAACGAGTAAGTCAGTAAGAATAATGGCCAATACAGTTACCACAAATGGGATGAACTGTTGAATTCCCTCACTGTAGATTTGTTTGAATATGGCTGGTTTTGCCAATTTGTAGCCAACAACAAACAGGATAGCAGCTAAACTCGCTAGTGGGATCAAATTTAAAACTCCTGGAATAAGCATTGCTGAAACCAAAATAAGTAATCCATGAATGAAGGAGGCAACCTTAGTTTGTCCGCCAGACTGAATGTTGGCTGAACTCCTAACAATGACTTGAGTAACAGGAAGGCCACCAATGAAGCCAGAAACTAAATTACCAATTCCTTGTGCCCGCAACTCTTTGTTGGTTGGAGTAATTCTTTTGAGTGGGTCTAATTTGTCTGTTGCTTCAACACAAAGTAGAGTTTCTAAACTGGCCACAATGGCAATAGTGAATCCAACAATCCATACTTCTGGGTTTCCAATTTGAGAAAAGTCGGGCAAGGTGAATTGATTGAAAAAACCAACTAGGCTACTTGAGACTGGGATTGATACCATATGTTCAGGACTAATTTCAAATGATGTGCTTAAAAGTAGTTTCCCAAGAATGATACCTCCGACTACTACCACCAAAGGGCCTTGAATGACTCCAAAGATTTTGATTTTCTTCATGAATTTCTGTTCCCAAAGGATAAGAACAAAGAGTGAAAAAACAGACACTATAATTGCACCAGGGGCAATGAAATCCATCATGTTGTAGAGTTCTGTAAAAGTATTTTGTCCATCGGCTTGAATGAAGTTTAAGTCTCCTTCATAATCCTTGTCGTAACCAAAAGCATGTGGGATTTGCTTTAGGAAGATGATGATCCCAATTGCCGATAGCATTCCTTTAATTACAGAGGTAGGGAAATAATAGCCTATAATCCCTGCTCGTAAAAGACTGAGAACGACTTGAAGCAAGCCTCCAATCATTACTGCGGTAAGAAAAATTTCGAAGGAACCCAGTTCACTTATTGCGCTTAATACAATTACTGTGAGACCGGCTGCAGGGCCAGAAACACCTAAGTCTGAACCACTCAAAGCTGTGACGATTATACCACCTACCATTCCGGCAATAATACCAGAGAAAAGAGGGGCGCCAGAGGCTAATGCAATTCCTAAACAAAGAGGCACGGCTACTAAAAATACTACGAGGCCTGCGGGCGCATCCTTGTTTAAGGTTTTAAATAAATCTGATTTCATAAAAAAGGTATTTCAATTCAGAAGTTCTGATTTGAGTTTAAAAAAGTGACTTGTGCCTCATTACAATAAAGGCTTAATATTCAAATTAAATCTGGAGGCGGTCTATTAACTGACTGAAATTGGTTGGACTTGATATAATTAAGGTCCTTGAAAGTCAAATTGAAATTTGTAAAAATGGCATGGAAAGTGAATTTAGAAGGAATATAATCCTTATCCCATTCCTTTTTTGAGTTTTCTGTTTCTTCTTCGTCACTTTCGTCACTACTACTATCTACCAATTCCGTATTTGCTTGATCTTGAATTGTAAATATTGTTTCGGCAAAAAAGCCCATGAGAAAAATCATCAAAATGCCAATAGTTAGGTTTGATTTTAACGATCTAGTACGATGTGATTTTTTACACATTCGATCAATTTACAACTTTCAAATCTCTCTTTTGCCGGAAAATGTTAAAACTGTGTCATAATTCGACAGAGATTACCCTTTTCTGGAACGAACGATATCAATGGCCATATAAAGTGCAGCCCTCATGCTGCTAGGGCTCGCGATGTTTTTCCCTGCAATGCCAAAGGCAGTACCGTGGTCTGGCGAGGTACGTACTATAGGTAAACCTGCTGTAAAGTTGACGCCATCTTCAAAAGCGATCGTTTTAAATGGGATCAGTCCTTGATCATGGTACATGGCCAAAACAGCATCAAATTGACTGTAGGAGCCATTACCAAAAAAGCCATCGGCTGGAAATGGCCCAAAAATTAATTCACCTTTGTCCTTGAACTCATGTATGACGGGTGATATAAGTTCTTTTTCTTCGGAACCAAGTAGGCCATCTTCTCCTGCGTGAGGGTTCAGCCCCAAAATGGCGATTCGAGGTTTTCGGATACCAAAATCTTTCTTTAATGAAGATAACATTAGCGATATTTTCCCTTTCAGTTTTTCTGCAGTCAACTCTTCCTTAATGTTCATTAATGGAATATGTCCAGTAGCTACGCCAACTCTTAGGTTTTCATTGCACAGGAACATCAAGCTCTCTTTGGCACCGAAAGTCTCTGTAAAAAATTCGGTATGACCTGGGAACTGAAATTTATCACTTTGTATATTGTGCTTGCTAATTGGGGCAGTAACAACAGCATCAATTACTCCATCTTTTAGATCTTCTACCGCTCTTTCTAAAGCAGCCAACGCACATTTACCACCATCGGCATTTTCTTCGCCTGGCTTGATTTCAACGTCTTCGCTCCAACAATTGACTACGTTGGCCTTTTTATCGTTGAAATGATCGCCCTTATTGAATTGATAAAAGACGAAATTGTTTAGGTCGAGCAGTTTTTTGTAATGAGTAAATGTTTTACCATGACCGTAAATTACGATCGTGGCAAAATCAAAAAGCTTTTGCTCTATAACTGTTTTGATAATCACCTCTGGGCCTATACCGTTAATATCGCCAATGGTAATTCCAATCGTTGGTCTATATCTACCTTCTTCAGTTTGATGATTCATGCAATAAAGAATTTAAGCCTTTTGTTAGCTTTAATGAAATTTGAACTAGGTTTGAAGCTTCAAGAGAAATTGATCTGAATACTTATATTCTTAACCTAAACTCTCAACTTTGCGCAAATTAACGTTTTTCTATAAGATATTCCCATGTCATTCGTAAGGCCAAAAAAACATCTAGGACAGCATTTTCTTAAAGACATGAGTATTGCTGAAAGGATTGCTCAAGGACTTTCTGGCCACGGAGAATACGTTCAAGTCTTGGAAATTGGCCCTGGAACTGGGGTGCTCACTCAGTTTTTGCTCAAGAATAGATTTGAAACCTCTGTTGTCGAGATTGATAGAGAATCGGTCGCTCATATTCATAAGCACTTTAAGTCTTTATCGGGCAGAATAATTGAAGGCGATTTTCTGAAAATGGATATCCAAAAGCACTTCGAAGGTTCATTTGCTGTCATTGGTAACTTCCCCTATAATATTTCCTCCCAAATTTTTTTTAAGGTATTAGAATTGAGAGATAAGGTACCCGAGGTAGTTTGTATGATACAAAAGGAGGTTGCAGATCGATTGGTGTCACCCCCAGGAAACAAGGATTATGGGATTCTTAGTGTGCTCCTCAAGGCTTATTATGATTTAGAATATTTATTTACCGTTGGCCCCGAAGTATTCAACCCTCCGCCCAAAGTAAATAGTGCCGTAATTAGGTTGAAAAGAAACAATGTTGCTGCACTCGATTGCGATGAAGTATTGTTTAAAACAATTGTAAAAGCAGGCTTTCAAATGAGGCGAAAAACGTTGCGTAACGCTTTAAAACCAATAAATTTGCCCGAAGAATTAAAGGACGAGAAAGTACTAGATCTAAGGGCCGAAGCACTTTCCGTTGAACAATATGTTGAACTGACGAATCTTATCACCTCGTGCCGGAAATAAGAAAGGAATTCGAACTATCCAAGGAGTATCTTCAAGCGCTTGAAACCGCTATTGAGGAGAGAGATGATGCCTTCATTCGTGAAACGATGGAAGGAGTTAATCCTGCGGATATTTCTGCCTTATTAGATGAAGTTGACCATGATTTTGCCAAGTATGTGCTCGATATTCTTGACAATGAGGTGGGGGCGGAGATCATCGAAGACCTTGAAGAAGATACTCGAACCAAGTTCCTTGGGAATTTCAGCCCGAAAGAGGTTGCCGATTACATTACAGAAAT